>NZ_JBEPBI010000102.1:0-26058 GCF_040299045.1 Streptomyces sp. NPDC001027 | reverse complement strand
CTGCTGTGGAGCTAAGGAGAATTGAACTCCTGACCTCCTGCATGCCATGCAGGCGCTCTACCAACTGAGCTATAGCCCCTCGTGGCCAAGCGGCAGAGCCGCGATCTTGACCGTGCCGCCCGGTTTCCCCGGCGGCGAGGCCAACTTTACCGGTCCGGCGGCGGACCACCAAATCCTTTCCGCCCCGTCCGATTTCGACCCCTATGCGATGTCACGCGGTGACGAACGAATAGAACCGCTTGAGCGTGCAGTGTTCCTCGAGGAGCCGGCCGTAGATCGGCTCGCCCTCCAGTTCGCGGTACGTCTCGATCGGGTCGCCCTTTATGATCAGCGCCCGCGCGCATTCCTCGCACCAGTACTGGTAGTCGGGGTTGACCGGCTCCATGTCACGGACGATCGGGGTGCCGCTGCCGCACCAGTCGCACTTCCGCCTGTGTGCACCCATCGATCAGCTCCAGCTGTGGCCGCAGGCCGTGCACACGTAGGAAACCCCTCCGTTGTCGCCGAGAACCTGAGCCACGTGGGCCGAACCGCAGGAGGGGCAACCGAGACGGGTGGCCTTGCCCCGTCCCACCGCTGTTCCGGAGAGACGACCGACCTCTCCGCGGATGCTCGCAGGCATCGCTACTCCCTCCCGTCGGGCCGCGCCCCCTCCGGTCGTTTGATTCTGCCACGGCCGGAGCAATACGGTCAGCGACGCCTCAGTACCAGTCCGGACACGGCACCCAGGGCAGCTGTCGTAGCGAGCGCGAACATGCATGTGAGAAGCGCTTCCGCCGAGGTATACGCCTCCGGGGCCCCAAGTGACTCAAGGCGGTTGAAGAACAGTGTCCCGAAGACGGCCACACCGATCAGCTGCCCGAGCTGGGTGACCGTGGCCAGCAGTCCGCCGGCGTCCGCCGCGTCCTCGGGCAGCACGGCGGCCAGCGCCCCCGTCAGCGCCGGGCTGAAGGCGAGCGCGAGCCCCGCGCCCACTCCGGCGTACGCCGCGTAGAGCCACGCGCCCCCGTCCGCACCGCCCCGGAAGACCAGCCCCACGGCGATCACGGACACCGCGAGCAGCGCGAACCCGGAGGGGATCAGGGCCCGTTGCCAGGAGACCGGCCACCTGCGCCACGTCATCCCGACGGCGCCGAAGACGACCGCGGTCGGCGCGAAGGTGAGACCGGCGCGCAACGCGCTGAAGCCCAGGCCGCCCTGGACGTGCAAGGTCAGCACGAACAGGAAGCCCCCGTTGACCGCCATGACGGCCGCCACCCGCAGGACGGCGAGCGCCATCCCTGGGTGACGCAGCACCCGGGGCGCGATCAGCGGGTCGCCGCCACGCCGGGCGAGCCGGGCCTCGGCCCCGCAGAACAGCGCGAACACGAGGGCTCCGGCGGCCAGCGACGACCAGGACCACAGGGGCCAGTCCTCCTCCTGCCCGAGCACGAGCGGGACCGTGACGAGCGACACGGCAGCGCCCAGAAGCACCAGCCCGGGCCAGTCCATCCTGCGCGCCCCATTGCGCGCCGCCGCTCCCACCGCTCGCTCCTCGTTCTCCCCCGCGTCCGCCGCCGAACGCCCCGGCAGTCCCACGCCCCGCGGCAGGACACGTCCGCCCACGACCAGCAGGACGAGACCCACTGGCACGTTCACGAGGAACACCGGCCGCCAGCCCGCGCCCAGCAGATCGGCGTCCACCAGCACACCGCCCGCCACCTGTCCGGCGGCCGCCCCGACCGCGAGGACCGCGGAGTAGACGCCGAGCGCCCTGACCCTCGCCTCCCCGCTGAACGTGCGCTGGATCAGGTTGAGCACCTGCGGGATCATCACCGCCGACCCCGCCCCCTGCACCAGCCGGAACACGATCAGCTCGGTGCTGCCCTGCGCCAGACCGCAGGCCAGCGAGGCGGCCGTGAAAAGGGCGAGCCCGGCCAGATGGACGCGGCCGGGTCCGAACCGGTCGCCGAGCCGCGCACCGGTGATCAGCAGCACGGAGTAGGTGATGGCGTACCCGGCGACGACCAGTTGGAGGTCGGCGCCGGAGGCGTCGAGGTCGGAACCGATGGTGGGGGCCGCGACGTTCACGATGAAGACGTCGAGCAGTGCCATGAACTGGGCTGCGAGCACCACCGCCAGCAGCCGCCGCGGCCGATTGTCAGTGGCGGGGTCTTTACTGGCAGCAGGACGTGAAGCAGGTGGGACAGCCGGGGGAACCGGGCTCGTCCGGGGTGTCGTCGTCATGCGGTCGAGCGTGACGAGGATCCGGTACGGGTGCCGAGAGCCCGCCGCTGCTGGTACTGACAGCACCTGGCAGGGGACGGCCGGGAGACCGACCATGGGGGTGAAATGGGGGGCGTGACGATGAGGACGCGGACAGACACACGGACGCGCGCACGGGCGGAACAGCGGACGGAGCCGGGAGCACGAACCGCGGTGCCCGGACCGGAGGCGGGAGCGCGCACGGCGCTGCGGCCGGGGGCGGAGCCGGGGCGCCCGAAGCCGGCGACGGCCGGGCGGCGCCGGCCCGAGCTGTCCGCCTTCCTGCGCAGCAGGCGCGCCCGGGTCACACCGGGCGACGTCGGGATGCCGCCCGGGCTGCGGCACCGTACCCCGGGGCTGCGGCGCGAGGAGGTGGCCCAGCTCTCGGGTGTGGGCGTCACCTGGTACACCTGGCTGGAGCAGGGGCGGCCGATCAACGCCTCCGCGCAGGTCCTCGACGCCGTCGCACGCACCCTGCGGCTCGATCCGCCGGAGCGGGAGCACCTCTACCACCTCGCGGAGGTGCCGTTCACGGCCGCTCCGGAAGCTCTGGTGCAGAGCGTGGGCCCCGAGATCCGGGGCATCATCGACGCGCTGGCGCCGCGGCCGGCCGTGGTCTACAACTCGCGCTACGACATCCTCGCCGCCAACCGCGTCTACCGCGACCTGTTCATCACCCCGGTCGAAGCCTGCGCACCGGGTCCGGACAACGCCTTGTGGCGGCTGTTCACGGTGCGGGAAGAGGACTGCCCGCTGATGTTCCGCGACAAGGAGCTGCCGCTGATGGTGGCGACCTTGCGGGCGGCCTACGGACTGCATGCCGGGGAGCCCGTCTGGGAGGACTTCATATGCGCGCTGTCCGAGGCCAGTGCGCTGTTCGCACGGTTGTGGGAGACCGGTGACGTGGCGGAGCCGGGCCGACGCGTGAAGGTCTTCCGGCATGCGGCCGTGGGCGAGCTGCGGATGACCTCCACCTCGCTGACGATCAACGGGATGCCGGAGTGCAGGATCGTCGTCTACACACCCGACGGCGAGGAGACGGAGCGGCGCGCGGCTCTGTTGCGGGGCGGGACGACAAAAAATCCCGCCCCCTGAAGGGGCGGGACTTTCTGAAGCGATATCGACCGGTCTCTTGCGATCTTTGACAACTCCAGAGAGTGTCGACCGACTGGCCAATCTGTGGAGCTAAGGAGAATTGAACTCCTGACCTCCTGCATGCCATGCAGGCGCTCTACCAACTGAGCTATAGCCCCTCGTGCCACGCGGTTTCACGTGGTGTTTCGCCCCGCTCAGCGGTGCGAACAAGAAGAACTCTAGCCTGCGACCTGCCGGAAAGTGAAATCCGAGGCTCGCCGGCCCGACCGGTCGGTCAGTCGTCGTCTCCGAGCACCGGCTCGGGCAGGGTGCCTGCGTTGTGCTCGAGCAGACGCCAGCCCCGAGCGCCCTCGCCGAGGACGGACCAGCAGCAGTTGGAGAGCCCGCCGAGGCTCTCCCAGCTGTGCGCCTCGAGACCGAGAAGACGGCCGATGGTGGTGCGGATGGTGCCGCCGTGGCTGACGACGACGAGCGTCCCGTCCTCGGGCAGCTTCTCGACGTGCCGCAGAACGACGGGGGCGGCGCGGTCGGCCACCTCGGTCTCCAGCTCGCCGCCGCCGCGTCGCACGGGCTCGCCGCGCTTCCAGGCGGCGTACTCCGCACCGTGGCGGGCGATGATCTCCTCGTGCGTGAGCCCCTGCCACGCGCCCGCGTACGTCTCGCGCAGGGACTCGTCGTGGGTGACCTCGAGACCGGTGAGCGCGGCGAGCTCGGCGGCCGTGGCGGCGGCCCGCGACAGGTCCGAGGCGACGATGGCGTCGGGCTTGAGGGAAGCGAGCAGCCGGGCGGCGCGACGGGCCTGAGCCGTGCCGGTCTCGGTCAGCTCGACGTCCGTCGTGCCCTGGAAGCGGCGCTCCACGTTCCAGGCGGTCTGGCCGTGCCGCCAGAGGATGACCCGACGGCCACGGCGTGACTGACGGGTCGTCGTCTGCTCAGGAGCCGTCACCGCGGCCCCTCGAATCCGGCGGTCTCGTCCTCCTCGGCCTGCAGTTCGGCGTGCTCCTGGGCCTTGCCGCGGGTCGCGAGGGCGTCGGCGGGCAGCCCCAGCTCGGGGCAGTCCTTCCACAGCCGCTCCAGGGCGTAGAAGACGCGCTCCTCGCTGTGCTGGACGTGGACGACGATGTCCACGTAGTCGAGCAGGATCCAGCGGGCGTCGCGGTCGCCCTCACGGCGCACCGGCTTGACGCCGAGCTCCTTCTGAAGGCGCTCCTCGATCTCGTCGACGATCGACTTGACCTGGCGGTCGTTGGGTGCGGAGGCCAGCAGGAAGGCGTCCGTGATCGACAGCACGTCGCTGACGTCATACGCGATGATGTCGTGCGCGAGCTTGTCGGCTGCCGCCTGGGCGGCGGTGTTGATGAGATCGATGGAGCGGTCGGTGGCGGTCACTACGTGGCTTTCCGTCGGCGGACACTTGTCCTCAAGGGTCTCACGGACCACGGACGGCACCCCACGGGATTACGGCGCCCTCCGTGAGGGGGATCACGCAGTGATGGGGGGATCACGCGCAGGGGGCCGTCTGGGCCGGGCCTCCCACGCGTCGTTCCCTTCGGGTCATCCGGTCGAGGAGCGTTTGTAGTCCTTGCCCAGGACGACCGCCACATCTGCGTTCCCGGAGACGGCCCCCTTCTTCACGGCGTCGGTTCCCAGCCCGAGCGTCTTGGCGACCTCGACGGCGTTCTCCTTGTTCGCGGCGTCCCCGTAGAGGACCTGGGAGGCGGCGTTCGTGCCGGACGGGGCGCCGCCCTCCACGAAGGTGAATCCGCCGTTGAGGAGGACCACGCGCGCGTCCTCGGTGTCGGCCTTCGTCCCGCTGGCGTTCTGGACGAAGACGCTGACCGCCGCGTCCTTGTCGGGGCTCTTGGCGGTTCCGCCGAGGACGTCCTTGACGACGCTCGCACTGGCCTGGGCGCTGAGCGTGCCGTCGGCCTGCACCGGCAGCAGGGCGGTCTTGTAGTCGCCGCCCTTGGCGAGATCGGCGAGCTTGGCCAGGAAGGCGCCGAGGTCCTTGTCGGTCAGGGACGGGTCGAGAATCTGCGCGAGGGTCTGCACGGTGACGGTGGCGCCCTGCGTGTCGGAGGACACCTTGCGCAGCACGCCCTGCATGACCTGGCCGAACCGCTCCAGCTGGGCGTTCTGGGCCTCGCCCTCGGCGCGGTGGGTGGCGTAGGCGACCGCCATCTTGCCGCTGAGCGTCTGGTTCTCGCCCTTGGCGACGAGGGGGGCCTCGCCCTTCTTGGCCTTCGGGCCGGGCACGGCCGCATCGGTGTCGACCTCGATGCCGCCGACCAGGTCGACGAGGTTCTGCAGGTATGGCGTGTCGAGGCGCCAGGTGCCCTGGATCTGGGTGCCGAGCACCGTGTCCAGCGCGCCGCGGGTCCCGTCGGAGCCGTCGTCGTCGACCGATTTGGCGAGGGTCGTCGTGGTGCCGTCGTCCTGGGTGAGGACGAGGGAGTTGGGCAACAGGACGGTGGTGCCCTGCTTGGTGGTGGTGTTGTCGACGAGCAGGGCCGTGGAGGTGCCGCCCCCGGCGGTGTCGTGCAGGTGGACCACGACCACGTCACGCTTCTGGGCGGCGGCCGGGGTCGTGGCGCCGGCGCCCGAGCCCGAGGACGACGACAGACCGGGCAGCTTCCCGGCGTACCAGAGGTAGCCCACCCCGCCGACCGCGACCAGCGCCAGGACCACGACGAGGGCGACGAGCCGGCTGCGGGCACGCCGCTTTGCCTCCTCGCGGCGCTCTGTGCGGTTCTCGGTGAAGTTCAGCCAGTCGATGACGTCCTCGGAGTCGCCGTCGGGCTCCTCCACGAACGCGAACTGCTCGGTGTGGTACTCCCGTTGCTCCTTCCCGGCGGCTTCGGCGGCGTCTTCGTCCCCTTGGACGTCCGTCGCCCCGGCGCTGATGCCGGCGTCGGCGCCTGCCCCGTGCCCCGGGTGCCCTTCCGCGCCGGCGCGCGGCCCGGCCGGCCCGGCCTGCTGCGGGATGTAGGCGGTCTGCTCGGCGGTCCGTGCCTGTTCGGCCCGGGGCTGCTGCCCCGCGACGGTCTGCCCGTAGGGGTCGTAGGGGGCCTGGGTCGCGGCGCCGTACGGGTCGTAGGCGGGGGCGGGTGCCTGCGTGCCGGTGTCGTACGGGTCGTAGGCGGGCGCCTGCTGACCGCCCGTGGCGTACGGGTCGTAGCCGTACCCCTGCTGCCCGTGGGCCTGGCCCTGGTTCTGGTCCTGGCCCGGCTGCCCCTGGTACTGCTGCTGCCCGTACGGATCGTAGGGCTGCTGGGGTGCCTGCCGGGGCGGGACCTGCCGGTAGACGGGCTGGCCGTATTCGTCGTAGCCGACCAGTTCGTACTGGTCGCCGCCGTACCCCGCGTCGTGTCGGTCGTTCACCGGTGCCCCTCTCGGCTCACTCGCCGCGGTACAGCTCGCGCTTGTCGATGTAGCGCACGACGCCGTCCGGCACCAGGTACCAGACGGGGTCTCCCTTGGCGACTCTCGCGCGGCAGTCGGTGGAGGAGATGGCGAGCGCGGGCACCTCGACGAGCGAGACGCCGCCTTCGGGCAGGCCGGGATCCATGAGGTTGTGCCCCGGCCGGGTGACGCCGATGAAATGCGCGAGGGAGAACAGCTCGGCGCTGTCCCGCCAGGTCAGGATCTGGCCCAGGGCGTCGGCGCCGGTGATGAAGAAGAGGTCGCTCTCGGGGTTGAGAGCCCGCAGGTCGCGCAGTGTGTCCACGGTGTAGGTGGGGCCGCCGCGGTCGATGTCGATGCGGCTGACGGAGAACTGCGGGTTCTCGGCGGTCGCGATGACCGTCATCAGGTAGCGGTCCTCCGCCGGGGAGACGCTGCGGTGGCTCTTCTGCCAGGGCTGGCCGGTCGGGACGAACACGACCTCGTCCAGGTGGAACTGCGCGGCGACCTCACTGGCCGCCACGAGGTGCCCATGGTGGATCGGGTCGAACGTTCCGCCCATGACGCCGAGGCGACGCCTGCCGGGGTTCGACGGGCCCGTGGCCATGTCCTGCTCTCCCATGCGTGCAGACCCTACCGGCCCGGTCGCGGGGCCCCGGCCGGCGAACGCCCGGAGCGCCCCGCTATGCCGGACTGGCCGTCGTCGAACACCGCGGGCTCAGCGGTCGCGGTTGAAACGGGTGGTGATCCACAGCAGGAGCATCAGGACGATGAAGGCGCCGCCACCCGTGACCAGCGGGTCGAGGCTCTGGTGGTTGCCGCCGTGCTCCTCGCCCTCGGCGGCGAGGGTGACCAACTGGGCAGCGGCGCTGTGAAGGCTCATCTTCGGCAGGACCTATCCGATGGAGGTCCCCCCGCTCGAGCGAGGTCGAGAGTGGGGGAAGGCGGGATAAAGACGTCGGCCCATCGTAGACGGGCGGCTCGGCGGCGATCACGCCGACTCCGCCATTGGGAACCTTCCCGTCGGCTCAGTCGTCTTTCCGCTTGTAGCCCCGCAACAGGAACCACGCGGTCAGCGCACAGCCCAGGATCATCACGATCAGTACGACGCGGAGCAGATTCCCCGGCCCCTGCTGCTGGGCGGCGCCGACGGCCTCGTAGGGCCAGGCGGCTGTGGGACGGTGCTCCATGGGGCGGGACTCCTTCGATGTAGTGCCCGTCCACGGTAACTCCGCCTGGGCCGGCGTCCGCTTCGGGGGCGCAAAGGACCGCACAAGGGTCCGCAAAGGGTCAGGTCAAGGGCCACACAGACGCACCTGGGGGAAGACATGTCCGACGACGGCCACCAGCACGACGGCGCCGGCCACGAGCACGTGCCGAGCAGGCAGCGCAGGCGCTTCCCGGGAATCTCCTCGCGTGCGTACGAGCACCCGGCCGACCGTTCCGCCCTGGTGGCGCTGCGCAAGCTGAGCGGTTTCGACACGGTGTTCAAGGCGCTCAGCGGGCTGCTGCCGGAGCGCAGCCTCAGGCTGCTGTTCCTGTCCGACTCCGTGCGGGTCTCCGACCAGCAGTTCGCACACCTCAACGACATGCTGCGGGACGCCTGTCACATCCTGGACCTGGACAAGGTCCCGCCGATGTACGTCAACCAGGACCCGCAGCCCAACGCCATGTGCATCGGTCTGGACGAGCCGATCATCGTGGTCACCACCGGCCTCGTCGAGCTGCTCGACGAGGAGGAGATGCGGGCGGTCGTCGGGCACGAGGTGGGCCACGCGCTGTCCGGGCACGCCGTGTACCGCACGATCCTGCTGTTCCTGACGAACCTCGCGGTCCGGGTCGCCTGGATCCCGCTGGGCAACCTCGCGATCATGGCGATCGTGACGGCGCTGCGCGAGTGGTTCCGCAAGTCGGAGCTGTCCGCCGACCGCGCGGGTCTCCTCGTCGGCCAGGACGTGAAGGCCTCGATGCGGGGCCTGATGAAGATCGCCGGCGGCAACCACCTGCACGAGATGAACGTGGACGCGTTCCTGGAGCAGGCCGAGGAGTACGAGGCCGGCGGAGACCTGCGCGACTCCGTGCTGAAGATCCTCAACGTGCTGCCCCGCACCCACCCCTTCACCACGGTCCGCGCGGCCGAGCTGAAGAAGTGGGCCCAGTCCCGCGACCACCAGCGGATCATGGACGGCCACTACCCGCGGCGCAGCGAGGACAAGGACACCTCGGTCACGGACTCCTTCCGGCAGTCCGCCGCCCACTACGCGACGAGCGTCAAGAGCTCCAAGGATCCGCTGATGAAGCTGGTCAGCGACATAGCGGGCGGTGCGGGCGGCCTGGGCGGGCGCGTCCGGCGCGGTTTCGACGGCTTCACGGGGCCGACCCCGCCGGGGGACCGGCCGCGCAACGGCTCGGACGGGGCCGACGGGGCAGAGGGAGAGAGCGGGGAGGGCGGGGCGCCGGGTCCGAAGGACACGCCTCCGCGCGGCGAGAAGTGACAGCGGGCGCGCTCGCCGAGCCGACGGCCTCGCCCTTGCGGGCGTCCGCGGCGGACCCGGCTTCACTCCCCCGCGCGGGCTTCACACCCGGGGCTGCGCGCTCGTCGCCAGGGCCCCGCACAGGGCCGTGACACCGCCGGTCGCGTACGGGTCCGTGCCGGCCGGGCCGCCCGTCTTCGCGGTCTGGCCGGCGAGCAGCGGCCTCAGGTGGTTCGTGGAGTCCTCGGCGCAGGAGAGCGGCCCGGCCTGGACGTAGGACACGATCAGCTGGAGCTGGTGGGTGCGCAGATCCTCGCGGTCGAAGCGGAACTGCAGCTCACGGCGGACGGTGAACAGGGAGGCCGGGGCGTCGGCGGCGGCGCCGGCGGGTCGCAGCGCGTACACGAGGGTGTGGTCCGCGGTGACCTCGAGGGTCGAGGAGTCGGTCTCGGCGGCCTGCAAGGTGCCCTGCACCCGGACCTTGCGGTCGGCCAGCTGGGCCAGGGCGGGGTCGAAGCGGACGAGCCAGCCGGTCGGCGCGTGCCGGCCGTCGGCGGCGGGGTGGCTGAAGCTCTCGTCGAACTGGTCGAGCTGGTCGGCGTCGATCAGCGACCGCACGGGCCGCACCTGCTGCCCGGTGAGCACCTCCGGGTAGAGGGAGGAGTGCACGATGTACTCCTTGGCCGTGGTCAGCGCGGCCACGACCTGGCTGTCGGAGAAGTGCGCGGTGCGCCGCGAGGCGGGCAGCGGGACCCCTTCGGCGCCGATGCGGAACTGCGCCGCGGGGCTGTGCGCGAACAGCGATTCGGGTTCGGCGGCACCGGGCACGGCGCCCTGGGGGGAGAGCGGGATGACGGTCATCCGCAGCGGTTCGGCGGTGCGGCGGGCCGCCTGGGTCTCATAGGGGGTGCGCAGGCCCATGTAGACGGCGGTGCCGAAAGCGACGGCGATCAGCACCACCAGGGCCAGCGCCTGCCGGGACAGGCCGCCTCGTCGTCGGGCGGGCCGGCGGCGGACGGCTGGCGCATGGTCGGCGAGGCGTTCGTGCGCGGAGTACTCCTGAAGGCGGGCAGCGCGGATGAACGATTCGTCGAACACGACGGATCGGTACTCGTCCTCACCTCCGGGAGTGCCCTCGGGTGTCCCCTCCGGTGGGTCTCCAGGGCCGGCCATACTTTCAGAGTAGGTCGCGCGGACCTCGGGTAAACGCCCCGCCGTACGACAAGTTCTGACAGGGGCTCACCGGTTTCGCGCTCACTCGCGCACGACTCGTACGACCTTGCGTCGCACAGACGTTCACGGAGTGCGCGGGACCGCCGAGACGGGTGGCCGGGACTGATCGGCGGATGTGGAGGGCGGCGGCACGCTCCCCTGTTCGAGTCCGGTCGTGGCGGGCGACGGCACCTGGTCGCGGCTGCCCGAGGAGGCGCCCCGGTAGACCGCGGCGAAGGCCAGCGCGACCATGCCGACGCCCATGACGAGGGCGAGCATCCAGGCCACGGGGCGATGCCAGCGGCTCTGTCTGCCGTACGGCCCGTGGGCGCCGTAGCCGCGCTCCCAGGCTTCGGCGAGGTCGGCGTCGTCCGGGTCGTCGAAGTCCGGATCATGGCCGAAATCGTCCGCGCCGTAGACGTCCTCGTAGCGGTCGCCTCTGGCGCGGGCTCTGCGGGCCTCGGCCTCCGAGGCCTCGGCTCTCGCCTCGGCGGCGGCAAGGAGGCGTTCGACGGCGGTCGGCTCGTGCACCACGGCCGCCTGTACGAAGGCCTCGTCGAAGACCACGGAGGCGAACTCTTCGTCCGACACTCCGCGGTCGTGGTCGTCGTCGGGCTCCCAGCCGTCAGGGAACGGCGTACCCCCCACGTCCTCCGGCACATGTCCAGAGTAGACCTGGGGGGTCAATTTGGGCAGACGGAACGGAAATTCGTGGGCCGGATGAGACGCCTCTCACGGCGTCCGCCGCGCGGTGGCGCACTCGGCCGTCCGGGCGTTTGCGGCGCCCGGGTCAGCGCCGTACGTGTCCGTCGCCCGTGACGATGTACTTCGTGCTGGTCAGCTCCGGCAGGCCCATGGGACCGCGGGCGTGCAGCTTCTGGGTGGAGATGCCGATCTCCGCGCCGAAGCCGAACTGGCCCCCGTCGGTGAAGCGGGTGGAGGCGTTGACGGCCACCGTGGTGGAGTCGACCAGCTGGGTGAAACGGCGGGCCGCCTGCTGCGACGTGGTGACGATGGCCTCGGTGTGACCGGAGGTCCACAGCCGGATGTGCTCGACGGCCCGGTCCAGCGAGTCGACCACGGCGGCGGCGATGTCGTAGGAGAGGTACTCGGTCTCCCAGTCCTCAGGGGTCGCCTCGACGACGGTCGCCTTGGAGTCCTCGGCGTACGCCAGCACGCGCTCGTCGGCGTGCACGGTCACCCCGGCCTCCGCGAGGGCGTCGAGGGCGCGGGGCAGGAACTCGGGGGCGATGTCCTGGTGGACGAGGAGGGTCTCGGCGGCGTTGCAGACGCTGACCCGGTGGGCCTTGGAGTTGATCAGGATGTCGATCGCCATGTCGAGGTCGGCGTGGGCGTCGACGTAGACATGGCAGTTGCCGGTGCCGGTCTCGATGACCGGGACGGTGGACTCCGTGACCACGGTCTGGATGAGCGAGGCGCCGCCGCGCGGGATGAGGACGTCGACCAGTCCGCGGGCGCGCATCAGCTCGCGGACGCTGTCGCGGCCCTCGCCCGGCACCAGCTGCACGGCGTCGGCCGGCAGCCCGGCCCCGCCCACCGCGTCGCGGATCACCCGGACGAGGGCGCTGTTCGACTCGAGGGCGGAGGACGAGCCGCGCAGCAGGACCGCGTTGCCCGACTTCAGGCAGAGCGCGGCGGCGTCGACGGTGACGTTCGGACGGGCCTCGTAGATGATGCCGACGACGCCGAGCGGGACCCGCACCTGGCGCAGGTCGATGCCGTTGGGCAGGGTCGAGCCGCGGACGACCTCGCCGACCGGGTCGGGCAGCGCGACGACGTCCCGCACGTCGGAAGCGATGGCGCGGACCCTCTCCGGGGTGAGGGTCAGCCGGTCGACGACGGATTCGCTGGTGCCGTTCTCGCGGGCCTTGGCGATGTCCTTGGCGTTGGCCTCGACGATCTCGCTGGTACGGACCTCCAGTGCGTCCGCGATGGCGAGCAGCGCGTCGTCCTTGGCGGCCCGGGGCAGCGGCGCGAGGTCGGCGGCGGCCCCCTTGGCACGGTAGGCGGCCCGGGTGACCGGGGACATGGAGTCGTACGGCGAGAGCGTGGTCATAGGGGAAGGGTAGTGCGCCGCACCGGCCCGCTCACCGCTCGTTCCACACCCCGAGACTCCCCGGGGATGCTTCCTCGGACGCGGCGGCGAGGGGCGTCCGGGCGAGGGGCGTCGGGCGATGGGTCGGGCGGGGGGCGTCAGTAGGGGTGGACCCCTACGGGCGTCGCCGGGGCCGGGCCGTAGCCCTCGGCGATGCGCTGGTGGTAGGTCTGGCGGTCGATGACCTCGAGGCCGACGATCTCCCAGGGCGGCAGGCCGGCCGTCTGGCGGTGCTCGCCCCACAGGCGCAGGGCGACGGCGGCCGCGTCATGCAGGTCGCGGGCCTCCTCCCAGTACCGGATCTCGGCGTGATCGCCCGCGTATCTGCTGGTCAGGAGGAACGGATGATCGTGGGCGAGCTGCTCCAGAGCCCGCCGGACCTCCTGCACCGGGGCCTCCTCGCCGGAGACGCTGAGCGTGACGTGCCACAGCCGGGCGATCTCCACGGGCTGCCCGCCCTTCGACTCGGCGCCCTCCTGCGCCCGGTAGCGCTCACCGGCGGCCACGCTGGTCAGGGCGCGCTCCTCGCCGGACGTGCGCGGCGCCGCCGAACCGGCCCCGCCGGTACTCCCACGAGCCGCTGCCACCCCAGGGCGCACTCGTCTCACGACGGCCTCCTTTACGCAGCGCTCGTGCGGATGTCCCGCGTTGTGGCCGCGACAGCCCGCGGCCCGTGTCCCTGAGACAAAGTTGAGCAGGCCGCACGACTTCGCGGGGCGGTTTCACGGAACGTCCCCCACCGGTACGGATCGTTCGAGCGTGTTTACGGGTGGAGGATCACCAGGTCGTCCCGGTGGACGACCTCACGCTCGTACTCCGCTCCCAGTTCGCGTGCCAGGTCCCGGGTGGACCGGCCGATCAGCTGGGGGATCTCCTTGGCGTCGAAGTTGACCAGACCGCGGGCCACCGCCCGCCCCCGGGCGTCCCGCAGCTCCACGGGGTCGCCCGCGCTGAACTCGCCCTCGACGGAGGCGATCCCGGCCGGCAGCAGCGACGTGCGCCGCTCGACGACCGCGCGCACCGCGCCGTCGTCCAGGGTCAGGGAACCCTGCGGGGTCGAGGCGTGCTGAAGCCACAGCAGCCGGTCTGCGGAGCGCTTCCCGGTCGGACGGAAGTAGGTGCCGGTGTCCCCGCCGGCCAGGGCGTCCGCCGCGTGGACGGCGCTGGTGAGCACCACGGGGATGCCGGCGGCGGCGGCGATCCGGGCGGCCTCGACCTTGGTGACCATGCCTCCGGTGCCGACGCCCGCCTTGCCGGCGCTGCCGATCTCGACGTGGGCGAGGTCGTCGGGCCCGCGCACCTCGGCGATCCGCGAGGTGCCCGGCGTGCTGGGGTCGCCGTCGTAGACGCCGTCGACGTCCGACAGCAGGACCAGCAGGTCGGCGTGGACGAGGTGGGCGACGAGGGCGGCGAGCCGGTCGTTGTCGCCGAAGCGGATCTCGTCGGTGGCGACGGTGTCGTTCTCGTTGACGATCGGGAAGGCGCCCATCGCGAGCAGCTTGTCGAGGGTGCGGGAGGCGTTGCGGTGGTGGGCGCGGCGGCTCATGTCGTCGCTGGTCAGCAGCACTTGTCCGACACGGACGCCGTAGCGGGCGAACGAGGCGGTGTAGCGGGCGACGAGGAGGCCCTGGCCGACGCTGGCGGCGGCCTGCTGCCGGGCGAGGTCCTTGGGACGGCGGCGCAGCCCCAGTGGGGCGAGCCCGGCGGCGATGGCGCCGGAGGAGACGAGGACCACTTCCCTCTCTCCTCCGCTGCGGCTCTTGGCGAGGACGTCGACGAGCGCGTCGACCCGGTCCGCGTCGAGACCGCCCGAGGCGGTGGTCAGCGACGAGGAGCCGACCTTGACGACGATCCTGCGGGCCTCGCCCACGGCCTGCCTTGCCCCTGCCACCTTGTTCTTCGCCCCTTGTGTAGGTCCACGGCTGCCCTGTCCGGCAATCTACGCGAACGGGGCCGGCGGCCGCTTGGGGGTTTCATTTCGCGGACAGCGCGACGAGCACGCACCGTCATTGTTTGCTCACCATTTGCATACGGCAAAAAGGTTGTGCCGGTTCCTCGTCGAATATGAAGAGAACACAAATTTATTTTCAAGTTTGGGTCACCTACAGTTCGCGGTGTGAAGCGCATACTCCTCAGGTCGGGGAAGAGCCCCTTCGACGTCGTCCCCGTCGAGGAAGCCCTCCACCGCGACGTCATGGCCACCAACTCCGGCAACCTGATCTTCAGTGACGCAGCGCACAAGATCCTCACGGCGCCGGACACCGAGGTCGTCTCGAACGGCATGCGGAGCGATGCGAACGCGGCGGCGCGGATCAACGAGGAGTACGACGCCTTCGTCGTCCCTCTGGCCAACGCGTTCCGGCCGACCTTCGAGCAGTCTCTGCAACGGCTGACCCGGCTCATCGGGAAGCTGAAGATCCCGGTCGTGGTGCTGGGCGTCGGCGCGCAGACCGGGGTGACCTACGAGGCGGCGCGGCTGAAGCCCATCGAGGCCTCGGTGCGCGCCTTCTGCGCGGCGGTGCTGGACCGCAGCGCCACGATCGGGGTGCGGGGCGAGTTCACCGAGCGGTACCTCAACGACATGGGCTTCCGCGACGTCGAGGTCATCGGCTGCCCCTCGATGTTCCTGCACGGCGACCGGCTGCCGGTGGAGAAGCGGACGGCGGCGCTCACCGCCGAGTCGCGGATCGCGGTCAACGGCTCGCACGCCGCGGTGCGCGGCGGCGGACTGCACCGGATCATCACCCGGACGAACGAGCGTTACCCCAACCTGCTCTACATAGGCCAGAACCTCACCGACGCCAGGCAGCTGTACTGGCGGGACACGGACTCCGTGGGCGGCCGGGTCACCGAGATGCCCACCCACCCGGACCACCCGATGTACCGGGAGGGCAAGGCGCGGGTCTACATCGACCCGGTCACCTGGCTGGACGACCTGCGCGAGTTCGACTACTCGTTCGGCTCACGCATCCACGGCAACATCGCGGCGCTGCTGGCCGGCACGCCCGCGACCGTGCTCGCCTTCGACTCGCGGACGCTGGAGCTGTGCCGTTACTTCGAGATACCGCACCGGCTGCTCAGCGAGGCGCCCGCGGACCTCGACCCGGCCGACCTTTACGAACAGGCGGACTTCGCCGGGCTCACCGGCAACCACAGGGCGCGGTTCGAGCGGTTCACCGCGTTCCTGGACGAGAACGGGCTGCGGAACACCTTCACCCACGGCGACGGCGGCCGGGCATTCGACCAGAAGCTGCGCTCCCTGTCCTTCCCGGCGGGCGTGCGTCCCTGGAACGACGCCGATCTCGCCTCGCTGACCAGCCGGTTCGGCTGGCTCCAGCAGCGGATCAGCGAACTGGACTCCACCAACGCCCAGTTGCGGCGAGACCTGGCCAAGAGCCGGTCCGGCGCGAGGGGCGCGGCCAGGGCCGCCGCGGTCATCCCGGCCCCCTCGATCTACCGCCGCGCGAGGCGCGTGGTGGGCGGTCCCCTGCGTCGTGCCCTGAAGCCGGGCAAGTAGCCCCGCCCCCGCGCGTCCTGCGGGCGAGGCCGCGGATCCGCCGGATCAGGCCGCCGCGGTGCCGCCCGGCTTCACCGGGGGACGGCGGAGCCGGCTGAGCCGTCTGCGGACCTTGCGGGCGAAGCCGCGCATGAACGTCTCCGTGGCGTCCTTGCGCCAGCCCGGGTACGCCGCGGCCTCGCGGGGCTCGGCGAGGTAGATCCGGTCGGGCAGACCGGCCTCGCGCGAGCCGTAGTGCGGATAGGCCAGGTAGAGCTGCGTGTTGCGCTTCCTCAGGACGGGCGTCGGCTCGCTCTTGGCCTTGATGAACTCGAGGACGTCCACCAGGAGGTCGGGGCGCTGCCGGGCCACCAGCTCCAGGCGCAGCCTCTCGTGGACCTTGAGCCGCTGGGCGACGCCCTCGTTCCAGTGGGCGTCCATCAGCGGTTTGGCCAGCTCCATCTTGGTGCGCCGGATCTCCTCGTCGTTCCTGAGGAAGACGGGCCCGAACTGCGGCAGCACGGTGACGAGGAACGGGCGGACCATGAGCACGTCCCGCTTGGGCCCCGGCGGGAGCAGCCGCTCCAGCAGGCCCATGAGGGCGCGTGCGGAGTCGAAGCGCAGGGTGTAACTCCCGCTCTTCGTCACGTGTTTGCCGTCGCTGCGGCCCACCAGGTAGTAGCAGGTGTAGTCGGCGACCACGGAGACGCCGTCGGCCCGCAGATAGGCCTCCATGGTGAACAGCGCGTCCTCGCCGGTCCACAGGGACTCGTCGAAGCGTATGTCGTGGCGCTGCAGGAACTCCCGGCGGAAGAGCTTCTGCGCGCTGAGGGTGAACTTGATGTTGGAGGAGAAGACGTCCGTACGCTCGAGCGTCTTGGCCCACATCGACTTCGGGGGGTTGCGGTTGATGCCCTCGACGCGCCCGAGGACCACGTCCGTGCCGTTGCGGTCGGCGATGGCGACCATGCGCTCCAGGGCCTCGGCGCCGAGTCGGTCGTCCGCGTCGAGGAAGAAGACGTAACGCCCGGTCGCCTTGGCGAGACCGACGTTGCGCGGGCCGCTGGGGCCGCCGGAGTTCTCCTGCCGGATCACGGTGACGGCCATGGGGGCGCGGGCGGCGAACTCCTCCAGGCACTCCCCCGTGCCGTCGCGGGAACCGTCGTCTATCGCAATGACCTCGACGCGGTCGGGCGCCATGGTCTGCGCCTCGACCGAGGCGAGGCACTCGACCAGGTACGGCATCGCCTCGTACGCCCCGATGACCACCGTGACGTCAGGCTGCGCAACGGTCACTTTTCCCTCTCACCACCACAACGTTCCGACAAGACGTTCCCACAGGAATGCTGTGGATATTCGATAGACGGCGAATGCACGGGGCAGGTTGCTCGGACTCCTGTACGTGTTCCACATCACAGGATGCGCGAAGAGCCGGAGCCCTGGAGATCACTCTCCAGGGCTCCGGCTCTTCCTGCATCGCGGGGGTTCCGCGCGGGGAGGCGGCGCGCTCAGGCGGTCGCGACTCCCTTGGGCAGCGCCGCTCCGTCGTCCGGCGCGGCGCCCACCGAGGCCTCCGCCGCCGCTGCCCCGAGGGCCCGCTGGCTGACGTCGCGCGCTTCGGCCTTCAGCGCCAGACGGGTGACGGCGGCGTCGAACCGCTGCAGCGACGTCGGCTCGTCCGGCCCCAGCAGGTACTCCTTCAGTTCCTTGCGGTCCTTGGTCAGCGGATCGGCGGCCGGGTCGCGCACCGCGTCGAGCAGCCGGTCCAGCTCGGCCGCGCCGTTGCTGAGGATGACGGCCGCGCGCACCGCGGTGTTCTGCCGCCGGAACTCCTCGACCCCCAGCTCCGCGGAGTCCGTGACCGCATACGGCTTGCCGCTCGCGATGAAGTCGGAGACCACGCTGGAGATGTCGGAGACCATCGCCGCACAGGCGTTGAAGCAGTCGAACAGCTGGGGCGCCGCGCCCGTGATCACCCGGTGCTCGAAGGACGGGAAGGAACGCCAGAAGGCGTCGTCCCAGTCGGCGCGCAGCCGCGCGGCCTCCTCGTGCTTACGGACGTCGACGATGCCGTCGCGGCTCGTCACGGCCTCGTCCGCGCGGGCGTCGAAGGCGAGCGCGAGACCGTCCAGCCGGGCCTTGAGGCGGGTGAGCTCGGCCCCCGCGCGGGCCTGTGCCGCCGGGTCCGCGGTGAAGCGGGGGTCGGCGGCGCGCTCGGCGGCGGCCTTCTTGATCAGTGCCGTGATCCTCCGGTGCGCGGCCGCCGCCTTGGCGCTGCGGGTGCCGGTGAAGGGGTGCGGCTTGTACAGGACGCGGACCGGGGGCTCGGCCGCGATGAGCTTCTTGACGATGTTCTCGCCGGCCAGCAGCAGCGACGTGTTGCCCGGGTTGTCGTCCCAGCCCTCCCAGGTGGGCGCGTACAGCACGGTGGGGACGTCGCCCTCGGGGGCGGTCGCCCGGATCGGGGCCAGCTGCGGGCGGCCGACCTCGACGATGTCCTCGTCGCGGATGCCGACGTCGGCGATGGCGTACCGGTCGCGGCCCGCACGGCCGGCGGTCCACACCTCGTCGTACACCTTGCTGAACGGGTTGACGCTGGCGGCCTTGTCACTGTCGCCGTGGCCGATGAAGACGTGCTTCATGGTCGGCACGCGCAGCAGGTGGATGTTCTTGCCGACGTTCGCGCAGTACAACGCGACCCGCACCATGGACAGGTCCATGTTCATCAGGTGCACCCCCCCGGGCACGCAGACGACAGGGACCGACGTGGGCGCCATCTTCTCCAGGATGACGCGCTCACGCAGGATGACCAGGGGCCGGGACTCCATCTGCTCCATGGTCTCCAGCCACATGTTCACCTGGTAGGCGGAGTCGTCGGAGCCGGAGAAGTACAGCACCGTCTCGGGCCGGTACTCGCGCAGCCAGGCGCTGAGCGTGCCCAGGACCTTGTCGGCCTTCGGCGGGAGCCGCCTCGCCCGCAGGTACGGGACGAGCACGAGGACGTACAGCGTGCCCAGGCTCAGGGTGACGCCGATGCCGGCGAAGCCCGCGCGCTGCGAGTCGGTGACCGTGCTGACGAGCAGGCCCACGACGGCGGCGAGGTCGAGGTGCAGCATCTTCAGCGTGGCGCCGCTCAGCAGGAGGCGCGGCGGGGCGTCCGGAATGCGCAGGCGGGAGGCCAGGTCGACGTTCCTGGTCGCGACCGGCATCTGGCGGCGCTTGCCGAGCAGGGTGATCAGCGCGCTGTGCGGAGCCTGGAGCCCGAAGAACACCGTGAAGCACGCGATCGCCGCGTAGAAGACCCGGTCCTCGGAGAGGCCGAGCCTCGCCAGGAGCAGGATCAGCAGCAGCTCGCGGACCAGGAAGCGGGTGGCCAGACCGGCCCGCACCTTGACGAGGAGCTCGACGAGGCGACTGCCCTTGCGGTGGAGGTAGAGGTCCGCCAGGTACGTCACGGCGGCCGCGGCGGCGAAGGCGGGGGCGCTCGGGACGAGTGCGGCCGCCATGAGGCCGGGGTAGCCCAGCATCATGAGGACCGCCGCGGCCAGCTCGGCCGCGCTGCCCACCCGGGCGACGCGAATAGCAGTGGATATCACGGAGAAACCTGCTCTGGGAGGGGGCCGGTCAGAGGTGCCAAAAGTCCGGAAAATCCTTTGTAAGATTTCGGGAGCCTTACGGATACAGGCCTCTGTGAATTCTCCGTAAACGGGGATCCACAGAGGCCTGAAAAATCAGTGACTAATTGTGCTCGATTATGCCACGCCGTTCTGCCGGTCGAGCACCTCGGCCAGCGCCTGCTCGAAGTCGGAAGCCTTGCCCGCAGCCGCCGTCGGGTCCTGCTGACGGACGTCGACAACATGCCCGGTGAGCTCGGAAAGCAGCACGTCGAGAGAGGTGCGGGCGACCGCTTCGGAGGAGAGCAGGGAGCCCGTCGGCTCCTGCCCGAAGGCCTTGGTGCGCATCGGCGTGGCGGTGCGCTCCGGGTTCACGCAGTTCACCCGAATGCCGTCACCGGCCCACTCGTCGGACAATGCCTGGGTGAGATTCACCATGGCGGCCTTGGTCGAGGAGTAGAGGCTGTACTCGGCCCGCCCGCGCGTGTAGCTGCTGGATGTGTAGAGCAGCAACTGCCCCTTTGTCTCGGCGAGGTACTTGTAAGCCGAACGGGCGATCTGCACGGGTGCCAGATAGTTGACCTTCAGCGCTTCCTCGATGGTCGCGTTGTCGGTCTCGGCGAGTTTCCCGATGCGCAGCACACCGGCCGTGTTGACGACGTAGTCGATGCGCCCGGTCTCGCTGTAGGCCTTGGACAGGGCGTCGTCGACCTCCTCCGGGTTCTCCACGTGGGTGCCGGTGGTGGAGCGGCCGAGGGCGTAGACCCGGGCGCCGTAGGACTCGGCCAGTTCGGCGATGTCCTTGCCGATGCCGTACGAGCCGCCGAAGACGACCAGGGTCCTGCCGCTGAGCAGCTCGCGGTAGACCTCCTCGCCGTTCTGCTCCGGGGTGGCCGAGGAGGCCAGCTGGAAGAGCTTGTCGGCGATGAACACGTCGACGGGCTGAGTCACCTTCATGTTGTACTCGTCGCCCGCGACGACGTGGATCGGCACGTCCGGCAGGTAGCGCAGTACGACGGTGCAGTCGTCCGTGGCCTGGAAGTTGGGGTCCCCCGCCGCCACTTCGTAGGCCCGGCGGATGGTGGACAGCTTGAACGCCTGCGGGGTCTGTCCGCGGCGCAGCCGGGAGCGGTCCGGGATCTCGGTGATGAACTCGCCGTCCTCGCCGTGCGTCCGCGTGACGATGATGGTGTCCGCGGACGGGATGGCGACGTCGACGGCCTGGTAGCGCTCCAGCGCGGTGACGCAGTCGTCGATGACGCGCTGCGAGAGCAGGGGGCGGACCGCGTCGTGGAAGAGGACGTTGACGTCCTCGCCGTCGGCCAGTCCCTCGCCCAGGGCGGCGATGGCGCGCTCCGTCGTCTCGTTGCGCGTGGAGCCGCCCTCGATGATCGCCCGGACCTTCTTGAACCCGGCCTTGGAGACGATCTTCTCGACGTCGGACACATAGCCCGGCGCCATCAGCACGATGATCTCGTCGATCGAGTCCGCCTTCTCGAAGGTGGCCAGCGTGTGCTCGATGACTGCCTTGCCGGCGATCTTCAGCAGCTGCTTGGGAATCGACAGACCCACGCGCTGGCCGGTGCCACCGGCCAGGATCACTGCGGTGGTACGGGGCTTGGCTATGTGCTGAGACACAGAGGACCTACCTTGGGGCGACAGGGACGGGAAAATGGTCCCACTTGCGGTTACCTCGATGCAAGGTGAGCGCCGTTCGCTGCAAATGTGCACGCAACCTGGCATTCACCTTCCGTCACTGACGATTGGTGATACGGCGACGCTCCTTCCCGGGATGCTCCCAGGAAATCCTGTGAGTAACTCCACAACGAGTGAGCATTGCCCTGAGTGACGAGAGCGGCGCTGACGGCAGTGTGACTCTAACGGTTCTCGGCGGGTGTCCGCGCCGCCGTGATCGCCGACTGCCGGCGCGCCCTCCCCGGGCGGGCGTCGGCCGACGGACTGCACGGCGGCCGGATCGCCGATCGTCCGCACACCCGTGCGCGCCATCCACCGACCGGGTCCGCGCCTCCCGCAGGGCGACTCCGCCGCCCTGCCCCAGGGGCGCCGCAATCTTCACGTTCCGTGAGACGGGACTGCACCGGTTCTCCATATGCCGACCGTGCCGTTGCGCAAACACCGGGAATGGAGATCTTCGGGAGAGCATTTCCCGGAATTCACCGGCGGGACCGCGCGGCATTTCGTCCGGCGAGAGCAGGAGCGCCGCCGGGGGTGTGAACGGGAGAACCATTCACCGCGCCCGGGAACAGTAAGAGAGTTTCCCCGGGAGGACGTGGGGAGCCCTGGCGCGGAGGGGGCAGGACCGGGCACCGGGGCGGTGACGGCGCACGAGGGCCCCGGAGGCGTCGTCCCGCCTCCGGGGCCCTCGTGGGTCACGCCGTCACGCCCTCAGGCCCTCAGGCCCTCAGGCCCTAGAACGGCTCGAAGCCCTCGAACTCCTGGGCCGCCTCGTCGCGTTCGGCCTGCTTGTCCCGGCGGCGCTGGGTCGCGGGACGCGGCTCCTCGAAGCGGTGGTCCTCACCCCGGCGGCCGAGCATCTCGGCGCCGGCCGTGACGGACGGCTCCCAGTCGAAGACGACCGCGTTGTCCTCGGGACCGATGGCGACGCCGTCGCCGCCGCGGGCGCCCGCCTTCATCAACGCGTCCTCCACACCGAGGCGGTTGAGCCGGTCGGCGAGGTAGCCGACGGCCTCGTCGTTGTTGAAGTCGGTCTGCCGCACCCAGCGTTCGGGCTTCTCGCCGCGGACGCGGAACAGGCCGTCCTCCTCCAGCGAGACGGTGAAGCCGGCGTCGTCCACGGCCTTGGGCCGGATGACGATGCGCGTGGCCTCCTCCTTGGGCTTGGCGGCGCGCGCCGCGCCCACCATCTCGGCCAGGGCGAACGACAGCTCCTTCAGGCCCATGTGGGCGACCGCGGACACCTCGAAGACGCGGTAGCCGCGCGCCTCGAGATCCGGGCGGACCATCTCGGCGAGGTCCTTGCCGTCCGGTACGTCGATCTTGTTCAGCACCACGAGGCGCGGCCGGTTGCCGAGCCCGCCGTACTGCTTGAGCTCCTCCTCGATGATGTCGAGGTCGGAGACCGGGTCGCGCTCGGACTCCAGGGTCGCCGTGTCCAGCACGTGCACGAGGACGCTGCAGCGCTCGACGTGGCGCAGGAACTCCAGGCCCAGCCCCTTGCCCTGGCTGGCGCCCGGGATGAGACCCGGCACGTCGGCGATGGTGTAGACGGTGGAGCCGGCGGTCACCACCCCGAGGTTCGGGACGAGCGTGGTGAACGGGTAGTCGGCGATCTTCGGCTTGGCCGCGGACAGCACGGAGATCAGCGACGACTTGCCGGCGCTCGGGTAGCCGACGAGGGCCACGTCCGCGACCGTCTTCAGCTCCAGCACGATGTCCTGGAGGTCGCCGGGCTCGCCGAGCAGCGCGAAGCCGGGGGCCTTGCGGCGGGCCGAGGCCAGCGCCGCGTTGCCGAGGCCGCCGCGGCCGCCCTGCGCGGCGACGTACGAGGTGCCGTGGCCGACCAGGTCCGCCAGCACGTTGCCGGCCTTGTCCTGGATCACCGTGCCGTCCGGGACCGGCAGGATCAGGTCCTGGCCGTCCTTGCCGGACCGGTTGCCGCCCTCGCCGGGCTTGCCGTTGGTGGCGCTGCGGTGCGGCTTGTGGTGGTAGTCGAGGAGCGTGGTGATCGACTGGTCGACGACCAGGGTCACATCGCCGCCGCGGCCGCCGTTGCCCCCGTCGGGGCCGCCGAGCGGCTTGAACTTCTCACGGTGGACGGAGGCACAGCCGTGGCCTCCGTTACCCGCGGCGACATGCAGTTCGACGCGGTCCACGAAGGTGGTCATGGTGGGTGCCTCCAGCACTGGCTACAAAACGAAACGTACGTATCTGTCTACTGCGTAACACGCGAAAGGCGGACCCGCCTTCCCGCACGGGAAGTGAGGTCCGCCTCGCGAAAGCTTCCGATCAGGCGACCGGAACGATGTTCACGACCTTGCGGCCACGGTGGGTGCCGAACTGCACCGAACCGGCCTCCAGGGCGAACAGCGTGTCGTCGCCGCCACGGCCGACGCCCGCGCCGGGGTGGAAGTGCGTGCCGCGCTGGCGGACCAGGATCTCACCCGCGTTGACGACCTGACCGCCGAAGCGCTTCACGCCGAGCCGCTGGGCATTGGAGTCGCGACCGTTCCGGGTGGACGATGCGCCCTTCTTGTGTGCCATGTCTCCTCAGTCCCTTACTTCGCAGCCGCGGGGATCTCAGTGACCTTGATCGCCGTGTACTGCTGGCGGTGGCCCTGACGACGGCGGTAGCCGGTCTTGTTCTTGTAGCGAAGGATGTCGATCTTCACACCCTTGTGGTGGTCCACGACCTCGGCCTGGACCTTGATGCCGGCCAGCACCCACGGGTCGCTGGTCACAGCGTCGCCGTCGACAACGAGCAGGGTCGAGAGCTCGACCGTGTCGCCAACCTTGGCAGTGGAAATCTTGTCAACCTCAACGATGTCGCCGACAGCAACCTTGTGCTGGCGACCACCGCTGCGCACGATGGCGTACACGCGGATCTCACTCTCTCGCTCTGGGACGGCATCCCCGCAGTCCAGCCGTCCGGGAACGAACACGGACGGCCTCTCCCGACCACCGAGGCAACCGGTACCCGGGAGGAAGAGGTTTACGGAGATGTGGCGCGTCAGTCGACACGCCGAGGGTCAAGGCTACGGGGCAGCCCTTCGGGGGTCAAACCGGACTGCCGCCCCGGAACGTCACCGCTGTTCGTCCTCTGCGTTCTGCTCCTCCGGGACGCCGAACCCGGACGTGTCGAGCTCGAAGTCGAACGGGGCGGGAATCCGCACGGGCCGCCCGAAGGGGACGTTGGTCCGGGACCGGTAGCCCTTGGGAGACGGGTCCCACATGACGTTGATCTCGCCGACCCGCATGTCGAGCAGCAGATACACGGGCACGATCTGCCCGTACGTCGCCATCTTGTCGAGCCAGTCGACGTCCTTGGTGGAATCCGAGGTCAGCTCGGCCGCGAGCGAGAGAGCGGCGCCGTCGGCGTGCCGACCTTCGGCCTCGAAGGCGGTCTCGTCGGCGACGTGCAGGTAAGGCCCGTATCCCCGCTCGGACCCGGCAAAGGTGAAAAGGAAGGGGGCGACATCCACGTCGTGGCCCTCCGGAGCATGCGGCTCCAACTGAAGACGGAGCGCCTTCATGACCCTCTTGTAACGCAGCTTCGACCACGGTGACACGACGATCTTCCCCCGGATGAGCTCGGCCTTGTAGCCGGCAGGTGTGTCCAGCCCCTCGACGATCCCGAGCATGTCCTCGAAGGAGCCACTCGGAGAGGTCTCCATGGCGCGGGGCCGCTCGCTCATGACGGTCACCACGATCCTGACGACCATCGAGACGGCCAACGGCGACAAACCGCCGCCCTGCGCTGCCCACGTCCGCTGACGTTGCCGTCAACTACTGCCGTCACCCATCGCAAGAGCGCCGTCGGACAGACTTCCGACGGGGGCTCAAATTTGCACATGCCCGGCATGAGGGCGCGTGTACGTGACGCATGCCTCATCAGAAGCGCCCACGGACCCCCTGCCCCGCTCCAACCCCGCCCCGTCGCCCCGCCGTGGGCCCCGTATGCTCGCCGGACCAAGCCGCACACCGGAAGGCAGCAGAAGTGAACTACAGGGTCCAGCCGAGCGCGCAGGTCGACGAGGGCGCCGAGATCGGCGCCGGCAGCAGTGTCTGGGACCTCGCGCAGATCCGCGAGGGCGCGCGCCTCGGTGAGGGCTGCGTCGTCGGCCGCGGCGCGTACGTCGGCTCGGGTGTGCGGATGGGCGACAACTGCAAGCTGCAGAACTACGCGCTCGTCTACGAGCCCGCGGAGCTCGGCGACGGCGTCTTCATCGGCCCGGCCGTGGTCCTGACCAACGACCACAACCCCCGTTCCGTGGACTCCGACGGCAAGCAGAAGCGCGGCGGCGACTGGGAGGCCGTCGGCGTGAAGATCGCCGACGGCGCGTCGATCGGGGCCCGTGCCGTGTGCGTCGCGCCGATCGACATCGGCCGCTGGGCCATGATCGCCGCCGGCGCGGTCGTCACCAAGGACGTCCCGGACTTCGGCCTGGTCGTCGGCGTCCCCGCCCGGCAGGTCGGCTGGGTCGGACGGGCCGGCGTCAAGCTGGTCGAGCACGCGGGCGAGGCGGACGTCTGGGAGTGCCCGAAGACCGGCGAGCTGTACGACGAGAAGGACGGCGTGCTCACCGAGCGCGTCTGAGGCTCCACGCCTCCACAGCCGAGGGCGGGCGGGGGGGGGGCCCGCCGCCCCCCCGGGCGAGCATCGTGCCACACGTCACAGGGCGGGGGAACGGCGGGGTGCGGGATTTC
>NZ_JBEPBI010000101.1:0-26078 GCF_040299045.1 Streptomyces sp. NPDC001027 | reverse complement strand
GTGACCTGCCTCCCGGTGGGTCGGCGTGTGAGGCGACCGGGAGGCAGGCCACCGGGGTGTCGGCGGCCCTGGGGCGGGCGGTTCCGGGACTCGGTCGGCCGTCGGCCCCGTGGCCGCCGTCGACCTCCTTCGCGTCCGACCGTCTGCTCGGACGCCCTCGGGGCGACGGCCGGTCGCGGCCACGCGGGTGAGTGTGCGGGGCGGCCTCGGGTACGCGGGGGAGTAGTTCCACAGCCAAGCCCCCGCAAGCGGCCGGAGGACACGATGACCGACCCGTACCCCGACCCCGTCCCGCCCGGGCCGACGCCGGGCCCCGACCCCGTCCCTCCGGAGCCCTTCCCGAGCCCGGAGCCCTTCCCCAGCCCGGTGCCCACGCCCGAGCCGCAGCCCCCCGGCCCGCAGCCGCCCGGCCCGGATCCGGCGCCGCCCCCGCAGCCGCCGGGCCCGTCGCCGTCGCCGATCCCGCCGGGGCCGGAGCCCGTCCCCAGCCCGGAACCGGGCCCGCCCCTCACCTGACCTGACCGGCGCGGCGGCGGTGGGCGGCCCCGACACCGCTCACCGCCACCGCCGGCGGGCGCTTCCCGGGGCACGGGTGCCGGGGCGCGGATCCCGAATCCCGGGAGCTGCGCCTACGCCTCCACCTCCGAGCGGTCCCCGCCCCACAGCGTGTGGAACGCGCCCTCCCGGTCCACCCTCCGGTACGTGTGCGCCCCGAAGAAGTCCCGCTGCCCCTGCGTGAGCGCCGCGGGCAGCCGCTCCGCCCGCAGGGCGTCGTAGTACGCCAGTGCCGCGGCGAAGCCGGGAGTCGGAACGCCCTGCAGCGTCGCCGACACCAGCACCTCGCGCCACGCGTCCTGCGCCGCCGCGATCTCGGAGGCGAACGTCGCGTCGGAGAGCAGGCTCGGCAGGTCGGCCCGGGCGTCGTACGCGGCGCGGATCCGGTCCAGGAAGGCCGCGCGGATGATGCAGCCGCCCCGCCAGATCGAGGAGACGGCGCCGAGGTCGACGTCCCAGCCGTACTCCTCGCTGCCCGCCGCGATCTCGTGGAAGCCCTGCGTGTACGACACGATCTTGGAGGCGTACAGCGCCTGCTCCACCCGGTCGGCGAACGCCTGTGCCTCCGCCTCGCCGAGCGCGGCGGCCTTCGGTCCCGCCAGACCGCGCGAGGCCTCGCGCAGACCCGCGTGTCCCGACAGCGACCGCGCGAAGACCGCCTCCGCGATCCCCGACACCGGAACCCCGAGGTCGAGCGCGATCTGGACGGTCCAGCGGCCGGTGCCCTTCTGCTCGGCCTGGTCCACGACGACGTCCACGAAGGGCCTGCCGGTCGCCGCGTCCACGTGGGACAGCACCTCGGCGGTGATCTCGATCAGGTAGGAGTCGAGGCGGCCCGTGTTCCAGGTGCGGAAGATGTCCGCGATCTGCGCGGGCTCGTACCCGGCGACGTCGCGCAGCAGCTGGTACGCCTCGCCGATGAGCTGCATGTCGGCGTACTCGATGCCGTTGTGCACCATCTTCACGAAGTGGCCCGCGCCGTCGGGTCCCACGTGGGTGACGCAGGGCGCTCCGTCCGCGGCCTTGGCGGAGATCTTCTCCAGCATCGGGCCCAGCGACTCGTACGACTCGGGGGAACCGCCCGGCATGACGCTCGGGCCGTGCAGCGCGCCCTCCTCGCCGCCGGAGATGCCGGCGCCGACGAAGTGGAGCCCCTGTTCGCGCAGTTCGCGCTCACGGCGCCGGGTGTCGGCGAAGTGCGCGTTGCCGCCGTCGATGATCATGTCGCCGGGCTCGAGCAGCGGCGCGAACTCCCGGATCACGGCGTCGGTGGGCTCACCCGCCTTGACCATGACGACCAGGCGGCGGGGTCGTTCCAGCGCCGCGACGAAGTCCTTGGCGGTCTCGGCCGCCACGAACTCGCCCTCGTGACCGAACTCCTCCACCAGCGCGTGGGTGCGGGCCGCCGTGCGGTTGTGCACCGCGACCGCGTAACCGTTGCGTGCGAAGTTGCGGGCGAGATTGCGGCCCATCACCGCGAGTCCCGTGACGCCGATCTGGGCTGAAGTGCTCATAGCGGGTGGCTCCTCCAGGGGTGCGCATCGGTAGCGTGCTGTCATCCTGTCGTCCTCGGGTCCATCTTGACGGTTTCCCGTGCCGATTCGTTCCGTGACCGGCCCGCGTGGGCCTCCCGGCGGCCCTCGCGGTGGCCTTCCCGGCGGCGGTCGCGCTCCCGACGGCGCCGGAGCGGCCGGTTGTCGTCTTGTCATGGCCTGTTCGCAGCCCATACTTTTGCCGCTCCTGACGCACTGTCGAGGGGGACCCCATGGCCGTACGCGGCCGGCACCGCCGGTATCAGCCGAACAGGATCAACCGCGCCTCACTCACCGTCACGGCGGGCGGCGCCGGCATGGCGATACCGCTCATGGGCGCGGCGACCGCGCAGGCGGCCGACGCCGACACCTGGGACAAGGTCGCCGCCTGCGAGTCGACGAACGACTGGGACATCAACTCCGGCAACGGCTACTACGGCGGACTGCAGTTCACTCAGTCCACGTGGGAGGCGTACGGCGGCACGCGGTATGCGCCCCGAGCGGATCTGGCCACCAGGGACCAGCAGATCGCCGTGGCCGAGAAGGTGCTCGACGGGCAGGGGCCCGGCGCGTGGCCGGCGTGCTCGGTGCGGGCCGGCCTGAGCCGCGGCGGCGACGCCCCCGACGTCCACCCGAACGGCTCGGGGAAGACGGCCGCGAAGAGCGGCAAGAGCGACAAGAGCGGCACGTCCCGGGCGACCGGGGCGACCGGGGCGAAGAAGTCCGGCACGTCGAGGACGTCCCTGGACGACGTGCGGCCGCAGAGCACCCCGCAGTCCCGTGCCGGCACCGCGGAGATGTACACGGTCGTCCGCGGCGACACCCTGTCCGGCATCGCCGACGACGAGGACGTCCGCGGCGGCTGGCAGGGCCTGTACGCGGCTAACCGGACGGTCATCGGCGCCGACCCCGACCTGATCCTGCCCGGTCAGCGGCTCAGTCTGCGGGCCGGGGCGACGCCGGCCGGCGGCACCGCGAGCAGTCACGGCAAGCCGAGCGGTCATGGCAGACCGAGCGGCCAGGGCGAGCAGCACAAGCAGAGCAAACCGGCCAAGAACTCCAAGGACTCCAGGAACTCCAAGGGCGCCAAGGCGGAGAAGCGCGACGGCGGGTCGTCGGCCGGGCGTTCCTTCGTGGCTCCCGTCGACGCGGCCACCGGAACGCGGTACCACGCCTCCGGTTCGTCCTGGTCGAAGGGCTACCACACCGGGGTCGACTTCCCCGTGGCCACGGGGACGACGGTGAAGGCGGTCGCGGCCGGGGAAGTGGTGAGCGCGGGCTGGGGCGGATCGTTCGGCTACCAGGTGGTCATCCGGCACGGCGACGGCCGCTACACCCAGTACGCCCACCTGTCGGCCATCTCCGTGCGGGACGGCCAGTCGGTGGGCGCCGGTCAGCGCATCGGCCGGTCCGGCTCCACGGGCAACAGCACGGGCCCGCATCTGCACTTCGAGGTGCGGACGGGGCCCGGTTTCGGATCGGACGTCGACCCGGTGGCGTATCTGAGGGCCGGCGGCGTCAGGATTTGATCCGCACCCGGTGCCGGTCCACCGTGACCGGCACCGGGATGTGCAGCCCCCCGTAGAGCGGGGTGTACAACGACGGCAGGACGGCGGCCGTCACGGCGGCGGCCGACTGCCCGGCGCGCGCGTCCTCGTACAGATCGCCCAGGCCTTCCAGACCGCCCAGGCCTTCCAGGTCACTCAGGTCGCTCAGGTCTTCCAGATCGTCGCGGGAGCCGTCGTACCGGCCGTCGCGGAGGCGGTCGTCCGCCCCGCGTGCCTTCCCGTCGGCGACCGAGGCGGAGATCAGAAGGTCCGGGCCGGTCCCGGAGACGAGACGGTCCGGGCCGGTCCCGGCCGTGGCATTCGGTTCCACGGCGAGGGCGGCAGGCGCCGGGAACGCCGTAGGCGCCCGGAACGCCGGAGCCGCGGCAGGCGCGGGGAACCGTACAGGCGCCGGGAGCGGTGCAGTCGCGGCAGCCGGCGCCGGGACGGCCGTCGTGACGCTGTCGGGCTGCGTGCGCGCGGTCGGCACACCGGGCGTCTCCGGCTCCGGCTGTGCCTGCGTGGTCTGCAGGCGCTCCGTCGTGAGCAGGATCAGTCCGCCCGCCGCCACCACGGCGCAGCCCAGGGCGAGCACGGTGCCCGTGGTGCCGTGGCGGAAGGTCTCGCCGAACATCGTGATGCCGACCGCGGCCGCCACCACCGGGTTGATCACGGTCAGCGTGGCCAGCGGCGCGGCGAGGCCGGCGCCCCGGTAGGACGCCTGGGAGAGCAGCATGCCGGCCGTCGCCAGCACCCCGATGACGGCCAGCGAGGGGATGTCGGCCGCCGAGACGCCGTCCGTCCAGTCGACCGCGACGGTCTTAGTGAACACCGACGACATGCCGAAGGCGATGCCCGACGCGGTCGCCAGCAGCACGCTGCGGACCACCGGGTGCCGGTGCGCGGCGCGTCCGGCGATCATCAGGGCGACCACCGCGGCGGCGGTGACCACGGCCACCGTGATCCGCTGGGGAGTGGTCAGCGACTGTGCGTCGGCCGCCCCGACCAGGGACAGCAGGCCCGCGAGACCGACCGTCGCCATGATCGCGCCCCGCCAGGCCGTCGTCCCGGCCCGGCGGCCGACGAACAGCGCGGCCATGGGCAGCGCGAACACGATCGTCAGCGCGCCCAGCGGCTGGACCAGGCTGAGCGGACCGTAGGCGAGCGCCACCACGTGCAGGAGTCCGCCGAGGCCGTTCAGCGCGACCGCGGCCCACCAGCCCGGGCGGCGCAGCGGAGCGTATTCCTCGTCGGGGGAGGACACCGCCACCTGCTCCTGCACGATCGCCCCGCCCGCGTAAGCGACAGCGGAGACGAGCGACAGGACCACGGACAACGCGAGGGCGCTCATGAGCTGCTCCTCTGCGTGAGGCGGGGGCACTCGGCCCGGCGCGGCGTACGGTCGGCTCTCATAACCAACACGATGCCTTGTCGATCTGTTCCCGTCGTCGTCCCTGAGCACGCAATGAGTCCTACTGCCGATGGAGTACGAAAGGCCCTGCGTCCTCCCTCAGACGGGTGACGGACCAGGGATCCCCCTGACCCCGGCCCCTGGCCTCCCTTGGTACTACTGGACTTCGTGGACCTCGACCCCGAACTCGCCCTGCTCCGCCCGCTCGGCGGTTTCTTCGCCGTGCGCACGCCACTAGGGAGCCCAGGAGAGCCCGACCGGCGGCCGGCCACCCTCGCGCAGGCCTACGCACGGACTCCGGCGCCGCCTTCGCAGGGGGCCGCCGGGAGCGCCGGAGCGGAACGTCACCACGACCCGTTGGCCTTTCGTGTCCGAAAAGTGACCCGCGCGCTGCGGGCCCCCGAGGAGCGGATCGGCGCGTCGGTGGCGCAGCAGGGGCTGGCGGCCCGGCTGTGGTCGGTCGCTCTGGGCTGCACCGTCCTGTACGGGCGCGTTCCCGACCTGGCCCCCGAGCTGCTGCGCTGGGACCCGGACGCGACCGCCCCGGACGACCTGTGGCTGACGCGGGTGCGTGCCCGGCCCGGCGGCGCGGCGGGCGTGGCCGATTCCGTGGCGGGCGTGGCCGAGTCGGTGGCGGAGACCGTCCTGGAGGACCATCTCGAACCGCTCTCCGCTGCCCTGCGCGCCCGCTGCCCGGTCGCGCCCGGCCTGCTGCGCGGCAACGCCGCCTCCGCCCTCGCCGCGACGGCACGTCTGCTGGCCGGGTGGGCGGACGAGCACGGCCGCCCCGACGTCGCCGCACGCACGCGTGACCTCACCGCGGCGCTCCTCGCCCACCCGCTCCTCACGGACGCCGGCACGCTGTCCGACGGCGTCTTCCGCCGCCGCAGCTGCTGCCTGTACTACCGGGTCCCCGGCGCAGGCGTCTGCGGCGACTGTTGCTTCACACGATCCCCGCGCTCTTCCCCGCGCGCCCCGTCTGGGTGACCATGAAGGGAGTCGGCCGCTGAGACTGGGGGTTCCGGGTGCGAGTAGGCCTGCTGACCCGGGAGTATCCCCCGGACGTGTACGGCGGCGCGGGCGTCCATGTGGAGTTCCTCGCCCGCGAGTTGCGACGGCTGATCGACCTCGACGTGCACTGCTGGGGCGAGGGCCGCACGGACGGGGTGCAGCGGCACCGGCCGTGGTCGGCCCTGGACGGCGCCAACGACGCGCTGCGCACCTTCTCGGTCGACCTGGGCATGGCGGCCGCCCTCGAAGGGCGTGAACTCGTCCACTCCCACACCTGGTACGCGAACCTCGCCGGTCATCTCGCCAAGGAGCTGTACGGCGTCCCGCACGTGGTGACCGCGCACTCGCTGGAGCCGCTGCGGCCCTGGAAGGCCGAGCAACTCGGCGGTGGCTACGCCCTGTCGAGCTGGGCCGAGCGGACCGCGGTGGAGGCCGCCGACGCGGTGATCGCCGTCTCCGGCGCGATGCGCGAGGACATCCTCGCCTGCTACCCCTCGCTCGCCCCGGAGCGGGTCCACGTCGTGCACAACGGCATCGACACGGCGCTCTACCGGCCCGACCACGGCACGGACGCGCTGCGCCGGATCGGCCTCGACCCGGACCGGCCGTTCGTGCTGTTCGTCGGCCGGATCACCCGGCAGAAGGGCGTGCCGCATCTGCTGCGCGCCGTACGGGACATCGATCCCGCGGCGCAGGTCGTGCTGTGCGCCGGAGCCCCCGACACCCCTGAGATCGAGCGGGAGTTCCGCGATCTCTTCACCGAGCTGCGCGGCTCCCGGGACGGGGTGCACTGGATCCCGAAGATGCTGCCGCGCCCCGAGGTGATCCAACTGCTCACGCACGCGGCCGTCTTCGTCTGCCCCTCGGTGTACGAGCCGCTGGGCATCGTCAACCTGGAGGCGATGGCCTGCGGCACGCCCGTGGTGGCCTCCCGGGTCGGCGGGATCCCGGAGGTCGTCGAGGACGGGGTGACGGGCAGGCTGGTGACCGTCGACGAGGATTTCGAGGCGAGCCTCGCGGGCGCGCTGGACGGGATCCTCGGCGATCCGGCGGCCGCGGCGCGGATGGGCGAGGCCGGACGGGCGCGTGCGGTGGGGGAGTTCGGCTGGGACGCGGTGGCGCGGCGGACGGTCCGGCTGTATCAGGAGATCGCCAAACAGGCGTAGGGAGCCCCGCGCCGGGGCAGCCATGGGTATCCGACCAGGGTGAGGAGAGCGGCCATGCGGCGTGGAGGACCTACGGTGCTCGGGATCGTGCTGGCGGGCGGTGAGGGCAAGCGGCTGATGCCGCTCACCGCCGACCGGGCCAAGCCCGCGGTCACGTTCGGCGGCACCTACCGGCTCGTCGACTTCGTCCTGTCGAATCTCGTCAACGCCGACATCCTGCGCATCTGCGTGCTGACGCAGTACAAGTCGCACTCGCTGGACCGGCACATCACGACGACGTGGCGCATGTCGAGCCTGCTCGGCAACTACGTGACCCCCGTCCCGGCGCAGCAGCGGCTCGGCCCGCGCTGGTACCTCGGCAGCGCCGACGCCATCCTGCAGTCGCTGAACCTGATCTACGACGAACGGCCCGAGTACGTGGCCGTGTTCGGCGCCGACCACGTCTACCGCATGGATCCGCGCCAGATGCTCGCCCAGCACATCGAGAGCGGCGCGGGCGTCACCGTGGCGGGCATCCGGGTCCCGCGGGGCGAGTCCTCGTCCTTCGGGGTGATCACCCCCGGTTCGGACGGTCAGACGGTCGAGCGCTTCCTGGAGAAGCCGGCCGACCCGCCGGGGCTCGCCGACGACCCGGATTCGGTGTTCGCGTCGATGGGCAACTACATCTTCACCACCAAGGCCCTCATAGAGGCGCTCCAGCGGGACGCCGAGGACGAGTCGTCCGTGCACGACATGGGCGGCTCGATCCTCCCCCAGCTCACCGACCGCGGCGAGGCGGGGCTGTACGACTTCAGCGAGAACCACGTCCCCGGCGAGACCACCCGGGACCAGGGCTACTGGCGGGACGTCGGCACGCTCGACGCGTACTACGACGCCCATATGGACCTGATCGCCGAGCGCCCGGCGTTCAACCTGTACAACCGCAGCTGGCCGATCTACACCCACTCGGGCCAGCTCTCCCCGGCGCGTTTCAACGCGGGAGGCATCGCCGGTGAGTCGATCATCAGTTCGGGGTGCCTGATCCGTGGACAGGTGACCCGGTCGGTGCTGTCGCCGGGGGTGGTGGTCGACCCGGGCGCGGTCGTCCAGGGCTCGATCCTGCACGACAACGTGCACATCGGACGGGGCGCCGTGGTGCGCGGGGCGGTCCTGGACAAGAACGTCGACGTCCCTCCGGGCGCGACCATCGGCGTGAACCCGGAGCGGGACGCGGAGCTGTACACGGTGTCCCCGGGCGGGGTGATCGCCCTGGGTAAGGGCTGCTTGGTGTCATGAACTTAATCCGATGTTAACTGTGCGTAGCCTGATCGTGCTTGACCGTAATCGCCTCCGAGGGGTTGACTGGCTCCCACCCGTCCTTCGCTCAACCCGTCCTCGACGCGAGGCAAGTCCGTGACTGCTGATGATCTGCTGGCCCCCCTCGACCTGGCGTTCTGGAACCTCGAGTCGGCCGAGCACCCCATGCACCTGGCCGCGCTCGGTGTCTTCTCGGCGCACTCGCCCGCCGCGGGCGCCCACGCGGCCGACCTGCTCGCGTCCCGGGCGTCCGGCGTCCCCGGGCTGCGGATGCGGATCCGGGACGTGTGGCAGCCGCTCGCCTTCGGGGGAGCGGTGCGCGAGGCCGACCCGGACTTCGACCCCCGCCACCACGTCCGTCTGCACGCCCCGACGGCCGACTTCCAGACCGTGGCCGGCCGCCTCATGGAACGGCCGCTGGAGCGCGGCCGTCCGCCCTGGGAGGCGCACGTCCTGCCGAGCGAGGACGGCGCCTCCTTCGCCGTCCTCTTCAAGTTCCACCACGCTCTCGCCGACGGTCTGCGCGCCCTGACGCTGGCCGCGGCCGTCCTCGACCCGATGGACCTGCCCGAGCGCCGGCCCCGCCCGGCCGAGCCCGCCCGGCGGCTCATCCCCGACGTGGACCGGCTGCGCGGACTGCTGCGCGGGGCCGTCTCCGACGTGGGCCGCGCCCTCGACATCGGCGCCTCGCTCGCCGTCTCCGGCCTCGGCGTGCGCTCGAGCACCGCGCTCACCGCCGAGGCCAGCGGCACCCGCCGCACCGCCGGCGTGGTCATCGACCTCGACGACGTGCACCGGATCCGCAAGGTCGCCGGCGGCACCGTCAACGACGTGCTGATCGCGGTCGTCGCCGGCGCCCTGCGCCGCTGGCTCGACGAGCGCGGGGACGGCAGCGCGGGCGTGCGGCCGCGCGCCCTGATCCCCGTGTCCCAGCGTCGCCCGCGCACCGCCCACCCGCAGGGCAACCGGCTCTCCGGGTACGTGGTGCGGCTTCCGGTGGACGACCCGGACCCGCTCGGCAGGCTCGCCCACGTCCGCACCGCCATGGACCGCAACAAGGACGCCGGGCCGCACCGGGGCGCGGGCGCCGTCGCCCTGCTCGCCGACCACGTCCCGGCTCTCGGCCACCGGCTCGGCGGGCCGCTGGCCGGCCAGGCCGCCCGCTTCTGGTTCGACATCCTCGTCACCAGCGTCCCGCTGCCCAGCCTCGGCCTGAAACTCGGCGGGAACCCGGTCGACGAGGTCTTCCCCTACGCGCCGCTGGCCCGCGGCCAGGCCCTGGCCGTCGCCGTCTCCACCTACCGCGGCCGCGTCCACTACGGGCTCGTCGCCGACGCCGAGGCGGTGCCCGACCTCGACCGGGTCGCCCACGCGCTGAGCGCCGAGGTGGAGACGCTCATCACGGCCTGCGGCCCTTGACGGGAACGCGTTTGGAGGACGGGCGCGGCGCTCCGTAAAATTCCCCCTTCGTAAGGCGGGCGCGGTCGGAGCGCCGCCCGGGTGAGCAGGGAAGCGGCAGCGCGATGACGGTGACAGAGGACAACTCGGCGGCGATCACCGAGGAGGCCGTGGACACGGTCGTGCACGGGCCCGGCATCGATCCCGAGCGGCTCGCCGTCTGCCTCGGCGTGCTGGAGGAGCTCGACAAGCTCGACGTGGACCACCCGGACGCGATCGCCGTGCGCCGGGCCACCGCGGGCGTCTACCGCACCGTCAAGCAGCGCCGCCGCCAGGAGCGCCGGGCCGCCAAGACCGCCCACGACAAGTCGGTCACCGAGGCCACCGCGACCGGCTCCGCCCAGCGCATCGACGACGAGACCGAGGGCATCCTGCCGTCGTCCGTCACCGAGGAGGGCAGGATCGCCGGGATACTCCAGCGACCGCGCTCCTGCTACACCTGCAAGACCCGCTACGTCGAGGTCGACTACTTCTACCACCAGCTCTGTCCCGAGTGCGCCCGCCTCAACCGCGACAAGCGCGACGTGCGCGCCGACCTCACCGGCAAGCGTGCGCTGCTCACCGGCGGCCGCGCCAAGATCGGCATGTACATCGCGCTGCGGCTGCTGCGCGACGGCGCGCACACCACGATCACCACGCGGTTCCCGAAGGACGCCATCCGCCGTTTCAAGGCCATGGACGACTCGGCCGACTGGCTCCACCGCCTGGAGGTCGTCGGCATCGACCTGCGCGACCCGGCGCAGGCCGTGGCCCTCGCCGAGCAGGTCGCCGCGGCGGGTCCGCTCGACATCCTCATCAACAACGCCACCCAGACCGTGCGCCGGCTGCCCTCCGCGTACGCCGCGCTGGTGGGCGGCGAGAGCGCCCCGCTGCCCGCCGGCGAACTGCCCGCGCACCACGTCATCGGCGCGTTCGGCTCCGGCGCCGTCGACGGGCTCGCCGCGCTGCCGATCGGCGCCGGCGCCCTGGACGCGCAGCAGGTCGCCGAGCTCGCCCTGGTCGCGGGCAACGCCAGCGTCGCCCGGCACCTCGACGGCACGGCCATCGACGCGGGCGGTCTGGTCCCCGACGTCGTCGACACCAACACCTGGGTGCAGACCATCGAGCAGATCTCCCCGGTGGAGCTGCTCGAGACCCAGCTGTGCAACTACACGTCGCCGTTCATCCTGATCAGCAAGCTCCGGCCGGCGATGGCCGAGGCCGCCGCGAAGGCCGGCAGCGGGCGCGCGTACGTCGTGAACGTCTCGGCCATGGAGGGCGTCTTCGGCCGTGGCTACAAGGGCGCCGGGCACCCGAACACGAACGCCGCCAAGGCCGCGATGAACATGGTGACCCGCACCAGCGCGCAGGAGATGTTCCAGACCGACGGCATCCTCATGACCTCCGTCGACACCGGCTGGATCACCGACGAGCGCCCGCACTACGACAAGCTGCGCCTCGCGGAGGAGGGCTTCCACGCGCCCCTCGACCTGGTGGACGGCGCGGCCCGGGTCTACGACCCGGTCGTGCGGGGCGAGGCCGGCGAGGACCTGTACGGGGTCTTCCTCAAGGACTACGCGCCGGGCAAGTGGTGACCTGAGGCCCTTACCGCTGAGCCGGAGCCGATGCCGGAGCCGGATCGGGACCCGGCTCAGCGGCGGGCCCGCGCGTCACCCGGCGCCCGGCTCCTGGCGTGCTGCGCGTGCCGCCCGCACCCGCGTGCCGCCGTCCACCAGCAGGTCCGCGCCGGTGATCCACCGGGCCTCGTCCGAGCACAGCCACAGCACCGCCCCGGCCACGTCCTGCGGCTCGCCGATGCGCCCGAGCGGAAGCTCCCGCGCGACCGCCCGCTCCCTCGGCTCCCAGACGAACCGCGCCATCTCCGTGCGGACGAGGCCGGGGGAGACGGAGTTCACCCGCACCCCCGGCCCCAGCTCGCCCGCCAGCTGCTGGGTGAGGTGCAGCAGGGCCGCCTTGCTGGTGCCGTACGCGCCGACGCCCGGCCCCACATGACCGGCGCCCTCGGTGCAGACGCTGACCACGGCCCCGCCGTGCTCGCGCATCCAGCGCCGCCACGCGCACTGCACCAGCCGTAACGGGGCCTCGACGTTCACGGCGAACGCCTCCCGCCAGACGTCCGGGTCGGCGTCCATGAGGGGGCCGTACGGCTGGTTTGTCGCCGCGTTGTTCACCAGGACGTCCAGCCGCCCGAAGGAGCGCAGACACAGGTCGGTGAGCTCCTCGGGATGACCGGGGTCCGCGACGCTCCCGGCCAGCCCCACCCCGCCCAGCTCGGCGGCGGCGCGCCGCACCTCGTCGGGGTCCCGTGCGCTCACGCACACCCGCGCCCCGGCGTCACGGAGCGCCCGGGCCACCGCCCATCCGATGCCCCGCGTGCCCCCGGCGACGAGGGCGGCCCTGCCGCGCAACCCGTACGACGACGACGTCATCGGCGTACGGTCTCACGGCGGGCTCCCAACCGACAGGCCCAGGAAGGGAGTTGTGTACGAGTCGTAGGTCCCGCCGGCGCCCGCCCCCGCCGCTGCCGGGCGATCGCCGTCCGGCTCGGCGGGGCCGGATGGGCGGGGAGGGCAGGGCGGGGCGGGCCGTCGGACGGCACGCGGGACCGGGAGAGGCGTTCGGCGGCATACGCCGTCCGGGTGAACTCAAAGGGTGTGAAAGCGATGAAAAGGGTTCAATTCACTGGCGGGGGCTGGTGAGTGGCGCGCCACGGTTGTGTCAAATCTTCAGGCCCTATCGAGCGGCGCCCCGCTCATTTGGTTAATGTATAGCGGACGGACAGCAGGACGGAGTGCCACCCACACCCACCGTCCGTCTGGGACAAGCCGGTTCACCACGGCCAGCTCTCCTGGGAGTCACCGGCGCCACCGTGTCGCCACCGACTCCAGCCAGACCCGAGGGAGCGTTCAGCGCCGGACCGCAGACTGGCCGGCACGCCCCGAGGGTGACCCGACACATAAGGAGTGCGCGGTGACACCGGAGAAGACGAATCGCGAGCAACGCCCCAAGGAACGCACGGAGCGGGCCGGCCGCAGGCCCGGCGAGATCGGCAGCCTCGACGTGTGGGCCCGCTCCGCCCCCATCCGCCTGGCCGGCTACGAGGACGACCTGGCCGAGGACCACATCCTGCCCAGCGTGGACTGAACCCACGGATCGCGCTTCGCGCGGTCACCGCCGCATGGGCGTGCGCACCCACCCGAGCCACGCCCATGCCGCCCCGCACCTGCCCCCGCATCCGCCCCGGCCGACGTGGCCGGGGCCGGCCCGTGTGGGCCTCAGGGCGTGTCCTGGTCGAGCGGCGCCGTGCGCCGCCAGGGGCGCAGGCTCTCCAGCTGCTCCGCCACGCGCAGCAGCCGCGCCTCCGATCCCGGCCGTCCGACCAGCTGGACGGCCGCGGGCGCACCGGACGGCAGCGTGCCGAACGGCACCGCCATGGCCGGCCAGCCGGTCAGGTTCCACGGCGGGGTCAGCGGCGAGTAGTTCGTGTTCGCCAGGACGTTGCGCAGCCAGCCCCGCTCGTGCCACGGCGCGGCCTTCGGCGACCGCCGCGCCAGCGCCGGGGTGAGCAGCACGTCGTACTCCGCGAAGAACGGCTCCAGCCGCCGCCGCAGTTCCTCGCGCGCCGAGCCCTCGCGCACCCCGTTCAGGAAGCGCCGGCCGAGCGCCGCGTGCACCCGGGTGCGGCGGGTGAGCTGACGGGCGTCGAGGGCGGCCGCGTCCACGGCCGTGCCCGCCGTCCAGTGGGCGAGCGAGGTCACGCCCAGCGACAGCGGATAGGGCGGGTCGGCCCGGCGCACGAGGTGCCCCGCCTTCATCAGCACGCCGGCCGCGTCCCGGGCCGCGCCCGCGTAGGGAGCGCTCACCGCGACCCCGGCCAGCGGACTGCGCACGGAGACCGCGATCCGCAGCGCCCCGGGGCCGTCGGCCGCCGTGACGTCGGCCGCCGTGACGTCCGTGTCCGCGAGCACGGAGAGCATCAGCCGCACGTCCGCCACCGTGGTCGCCAGCGGGCCGTTCTCCGACATGCCGAACCAGTCGCCGTCCCCGATCCCGGCCGGGACCACCCCGTGGCCCGGCTTCACGGTCACCAGGCCGCAGTTGGCCGCCGGGATGCGCAGCGAGCCCATGCCGTCGTTGCCGAGCGCGATCGGCGTCATCCCGGCGGCGACCGCGGCCGCGCTCCCGCCGGAGGAGCCGCCCGCCGTGCGGGAGAGGTCCCACGGATTGCGGGCGGCGCCGTGGACGCCCTCCGTGGTGCCGAACACGCACAGTTCCGGCACGTTGGTCAGCCCGACGACCACCGCGCCGGCCGCGCGCAGCCGGGCCACGGTGACATGGTCGGCGGCGGACGGGACGTCGGACGTCGCCGCCGAGCCGACGCGCATGGCCTCGCCCCGCACGCCGAGGTTGTCCTTGACCGCCACCGGGACCCCGGCCAGCGCCAGCTCGCCCAGGTCGGCCCGGGCGGCCACCTCGTCGGCCTCCGCGAGCGCGGCCTCGGCCCGCACCGCGCGGAACGCGCCGACGCGGCCGTCCAGTCGCTCGATCCGCGCGAGGTGCTCCGCCACCACCTCCCGGGGAGTGACCTGCTTGTCCCGCACGGCGGCGGCGATCTCGACGGCGGTCCGGCCGACCCAGGCAGCCACGGCAGCTCCTCTGCACTACTCGCGAGTACGTAGGGAGAACTGTGCCCCGGCGGACGCCCCGCGTCGAGAGGGTCCGGATCTTCGGGTCACGCGGCCCGTGCCCACGGCCTCCGAGCCGTGCGTGCGCCTACGGCGTCCGGGCCGCGTTCGCGAGCCGGGTCGGCGGGAGGTACTCGCGCACATACGTCCGATCCCACCACGCGCCCGTCTCCCGCAGCTCGCTCCAGGTCGTGAACCGGTAGCGGAACAGGCGGGCGCGGACGTGGCGCGGGGGCTCGCCGGGCGGGAACGGGGAACGGCGCAGCAGCCTCAGCGTGTCGCGGTCGTTCTCCAGCAGCCGTTCCACCAGGGCGGCGAACCACGTCCCGGCGTAGGCGGGGGAGAGCGCCGCGAACCACATCATCCAGTCCAGGCGCAGATGGTAGGGGGCGAACTGGCGCGGCCGGCGCCGTGGATCGCCCGGCTTGCCCTTGAACTCGTACTCCCGCCAGTCGGAGTCCTCGCGGGGCACGGCGTCGAGCGTGCCCTCGACCACCACCTCGTAGCGGATGCGGCTGACGCTGCCGAACGCGCCGTAGGTGTTGACCAGGTGGAGCGGGTCGAAGGACCGGTTCATCACCTGTCGGCGGGAGAGCATGTTGAGCACCGGCCGGTGGCTGAGGAAGAGCAGGGCGGCGGCGACGGCGAGGACGGTGACCTCGTACCAGAGCGGGGCGTCGGGGCCCGGGCCGTGGCCGGCGGGCAGTGCCAGCGCCGGGACCGCCAGGACGACGGTGATCCAGTTCAGCCAGGCGAAGTTGCCCGACAGCACCAGCCACAGCTGGGTGAGGATCATCAGCGTCGCTGCCGCCGTCGCCACCGGCTGAGGGGCGAACAGCGCGAACGACACGATGAGTTGGGTGACGTGGTTCGCCGCCGCCTCGACGCGGTGCAGCGGCTTGGGCAGACGGTGGAAGAACCAGCTCAGCGGGCCGGGCATGGGCTGCGTCTCGTGGTGGTGGTAGAGGCAGGTCAGCTTTCGCCAACACACGTCTCCCCGCATTTTGATCAGCCCCGCGCCGAACTCGACCCGGAACAGGATCCAGCGGATCAGGAAGAGCACGACGACCGGCGGGGCCACCTCGTCGTTGCCGAGGAACACCGCGAGGAAGCCGGTCTCCAGCAGCAGGGACTCCCAGCCGAACCCGTACCAGGTCTGGCCCACGTTGACGATCGACAGGTACAGCGCCCACGGCGCCAGCCACAGCGCCATCGCCGCCCAGAGCGGCACCACAGCGTCGACGCCGGCCAGCAGCGCCGCCGACACCGCGCACCCCGTCCACGCGCAGCCCGCGAACAGCCGGTCGGAGTAGCGCAGCTGGAACAGGCTGGGCGCCCGCCGAAAGGGCGTGCGCTCGAGGAACCGGGGCGCCGGCAGCATGCCCCGCTCCCCGAGCAGCGCCCGGAACTGCAGCGCCGCTGCGAGGAACGCGACCACGTACAGGCCCGCCAGGGCGCGCTGGAAGACCAGCCGGCTCAGCCAGTAGTCGGGTGCGGTGAACCAGTCCACGGCCGTCGCGCTCCTTCGCTCAGATCCCGCCCCGTCCGGGACAGGGCCTTCCTCGACGCCGATCGTCACGGTGCGTGTCCGTCTGCTCCGCTTGCGTGACCCGTGCGGATCAAGCAGACAATAGTGGGCGAACCACTTCGGTTCGATCTGTTCGGACGATGCGGAGCACGTGGTGCGCCTACCCACAGCCACTCTCCTCACCGCCTGCGCGCTCTCGGCGGCGCTCGTCGTCGCCTGTCGCGGCGGCGAGGCGACGAACCACACGATGCCGGGCTCGGAGGTCGTCCTCCCGGCCGCCGACGACCGCCCCGTCTTCGACGGTCCCCTCGCCGGCGAGCCGGGGCCCGACGCCGACGCCGACGGCCCGGACCTCGACCGCGGGCTCGACCCCGGCTCGTACGACCCCGGCTCCTTCGACCCCGACGCGATCGGCCCCGAGACCGTGCCGGAGGTGCCCGACCCGCTCGACGGCGGCGGGCTGATCCCGGACGGGCCCGACGAGTCCGGCGAGTCCGGCGGACTCGACGCGCTGGACGAGCCGGACGAGCCGGACCGGTCGGGCGGCCCCGGTCCGTCCGTCGCCCCCGACCGGTCCGACGCCGTCTTCGGCAGTCCCGTCGACGTCGCCCGCGGCTGACCGTGGCCGCAGGCCCGACGCTCCCCGGTCGAATAATCGGGCAAATCCTGGCAAGGTGGGCCCATGGCTGATCGGGGAGCGAGGGCCCTGGCACTCCCGGACGACTGGCCCGCCCACCCGGATCCGATCCTGGCGCTCAATCGCATGGGCGGCTTCGACTGGGACCTGGACTCCGGCGTGTTCCTGATGGACGCCCGGGCCCACGAGATCTTCGACCTGCGCCCCGACGAGTACGACGGCGACCCGGCGTCGCTCGCCGTGCGCGTCCCGCCGAACGAGGCCGGCCGTCTGGACGAGCTGGTCTCCCAGGCCATCAAGGACGGCAGCGAGAACTACGGCGCCTACTTCCGCCTGCGACTGCGCGACGGCACCCTGCGCTGGACCCACACCCAGGGCCACATCCGGCGCGACGGCACCGGCCGCCCGCGCCGGATCGTCGGCATCATCCGCGACGCCACCGAGGAGCTCCACGACCTCGCCGCCCGCCACGAGGCGGCCGCCCTCGACGACGCGCGCCGCGAGCAGACCAACGTCGTCCAGCTCACCACGGCGGCCCTCGCGCACGCCCGCACCGTCCAGGACGTCATCGACGTGCTCAAGGACACCCACGGCCTCACCCACCTCGGGGCGACCAGCCTCGTCATGGGCCTGGTCGAGGCCGGCCGCATCCGGCTCATCGCCGAGGGGCCGGAGGGCAGCTTCGTGCCCGGCACGCTGGTCACCCGGATCGACGAGCCCTATCCGATGAGCGAGGTCGTGCGGACCCTCACCCCCCGCTTCATCGAGTCGCCCGAGGAGTTCGCCGACGGCTACCCCGTGCTGTGGCCGCATCTCACCGACCTGAGGATCACCTCGGCGGCCTATCTGCCGCTCATCGTGCAGGCTCGCCCCATCGGCGCGATGGGCCTGCTCTACAGCGACCGGCACGGCTTCACGCCCGAGGAGCGCAACATCCTCGTCGCCCTCGGCTCCAGCATCGCGCAGAGCCTGCAGCGGGCCATGTTCTACGAGCAGGAGAAGGACATCGCCCAGGGCCTCCAACAGGCCATGCTCCCGCGCACCATCCCCGGCGTGCGCGGCGCCGACGTGGCCGTCCGCTACCGAGCCGCCACCATAGGCGGCGCGAACGGCCGGGACATCGGCGGCGACTGGTACGACGTGATCCCGCTGCCCGGCGGCCGGGTCGGCGCGGTCATCGGCGACGTCCAGGGCCACGACACGCACGCGGCCGCCGTCATGGGCCAGCTGCGCATCGTGCTGAGGGCCTACGCGGCCGAGGGGCACACCCCGGCGGCCGTGATGGCCCGGGCCTCCGTCTTCCTGCACGAACTCGACACCGACCGCTTCGCGACCTGCCTTTACGCGGAGGCGGACCTGTCCACCGGGGTCGTCCAGCTGGTCCGCGCCGGGCACATCGAGCCCCTGCTGCGCGGCCCGGACGGGAACTGCCGGCGCGTCCCGGTGCCCGGGGGACTGCCGCTCGGCCTGTCCGCCGAGTTCGGCAGTCTCGGGTACCCGGTCGGCACGGTGGAGCTCGACCCCGGGCACACCCTGCTGATGTGCACCGACGGGCTGGTCGAACAGCCCGGCGTCGACCTCGACGACGGCATGCGGACCCTCGCCGCCTTCATCGCCGCGGGGCCCGAGGACGTACGCGAGCTCGCCGACCGGCTCATCGAGATCGCCGAGGAGCGCGGCGGGGACGACGACGTGGCCCTCCTGCTGCTGCGCCGGCGCGACCCGGACAACCCGCAGTCCGGCAACCGGCTCCAGCAGCACGTGGCGCCCGGCGACCCGGAGGCGCTCACCGAGGCACGGCACATGATCCGTGCCGCCGTCCGCTCCTGGGGGGCCCGGGACCGCTCCGACGAGATCGAGCTGGTCGCCGACGAGCTCGTCACCAACGCCCTCATGCACACCGAGGGCGCGGCGATCGTCACCCTGCGCGCGCTGACCGGCGGCGACCGCCGGCTGCGCGTGGAGGTCGAGGACTCCTCCAGCGCGCTGCCCCGCCGCCGCGACGCCGGCGAGTCGGGCGTCTCCGGCCGCGGCCTGCTGCTGGTGGACCTGCTCACCGACGGCTGGGGAGTGGAGGCGCGGGGCGGCGGGAAGTGCGTGTGGTGCGAGTTCGTCGTGCACGAGCACCACTGAGCCCGCGTGGCACTCTGGACGTATGCCGGAACTTCCCGAGGTGGAGGCACTCAAGGACTTCCTGGCCGAGCATCTGGTCGGCCACGAGATCGTGCGCGTGCTGCCTGTCGCGATCAGCGTGCTGAAGACGTACGACCCGCCCGTCACCGCGCTGGACGGGCAGGAGGTCACCGCCGTGCACCGGCACGGCAAGTTCCTCGACCTGACGACCGCGGGCGGCCTGCACCTCGTCACCCATCTCGCCCGCGCGGGCTGGCTGCACTGGAAGGACCGCCTCCCCGACGGTCGGCCCCGCCCCGGCAAGGGCCCTCTCGCCCTGCGGGTCGCCCTGGAGACCGGCGAGGGCTTCGACCTCACCGAGGCCGGCACCCAGAAGCGGCTCTCGGTGTACGTGGTCCGCGATCCGCAGGAGGTGCCCGGCGTCGCCCGGCTGGGCCCCGACCCGCTCGCCGCCGACTTCGACGAGGCCCGCTTCGCCGCCCTGCTCGCGGGGGAACGCCGTCAGCTCAAGGGCGCCCTGCGCGACCAGAGCCTGATCGCCGGCGTCGGCAACGCGTACAGCGACGAGATCCTGCACGCGGCGAGGATGTCCCCGTTCAAGCTGGCGGCCTCCCTGACGCCGGGGGAGATCCACACTCTCCACGAGGCCCTGCGCACGACGCTGACGGAGGCGGTCGAACGCTCGCGGGGCCTGGCGGCGGGGCGGCTGAAGGCCGAGAAGAAGAGCGGTCTGCGCGTCCACGGCCGGGCCGGCCAACCGTGCCCGGTCTGCGGCGACACCGTCCGGGAGGTCTCCTTCAGCGACTCCTCGCTCCAGTACTGCCCCACCTGCCAGACGGGCGGCCGCCCACTGGCCGACCGAAGGATGTCCCGTCTGCTGAAGTAGCGGGCGGGCCCGCTGCGGTCGCCCCGCGTCGCCCCCGTGGGCCCTGCCGTCACACGGAGCCGGGCCGCGGCTGCGGCGGCGCCTCGGGACGCGGCGCCCCCGCCGGTCCGGGCGATGCGCGCCGGGCGGCGAGACGGACGGCGGCCGCGCCGACGGCGAAGGCCACCACGGGGACGGCGAGCAGCCGGGTGGCGAGCACGATCGGGATGTCCCCGCTCGGCGAAAGCGCGGCGAGCGCCGCGGCGGCCGTCGCGGTGACGCACACGGTCGTCCACCAGAGCGCCGGGCGGCGCTGGACCAGGGGCGGCGGGCCGTGCCAGCGGTGCAGCAGGCCGCGGCGGCCGATGTGGACCGACGCCCAGATCCAGCCGGCCAGTCCGGCCGCCGACGACACCGTGTGCAGGACGACCCACCAGGGGACGCCCGCCGCCACGGGGTGGCCGAGGGCGGCGAACCCCACCGTGGTGCCTGCCAGTTGATCGTGCGTGAGGTCGTCCCACAGGCGGTGGGTCACCGCGCCGAGCCACGCCGACGACACCGTCACGTACCAGGGACGGCGGACCGTGCCGAGGACGCCGTACGCGCGCCACCGCCTCGGCAGGTGGGCGGCGGCCGCCGGGGCGCTCAGGCGGATCAGCAGGGCCGCCGCGACGCTCAGCGGCACACACCACACCGCAAGGCCCGCCCAGGCGTGGCCGTAGGTCGCAAGCGGCGCGCCCGCCGCGTAGGGGAGGTCGGGCGCCGTGGATCCGACCACGAGCGCGACCCCGTCGAACCAGCGCGGGCGCGACAGCTTCAGCGGCATCACCGCCGCCGCATGGGAAGGGAACGTCAACGGCACCGCCCCATCGTCGCCGCCCTCGCGCCCCAGGATCCGCGGATCGACGGATCGACGGGGACGTCGACTTGCGCGACGGTCGTCGTGGCAAGACGCTGGAATCGTCCGCTCGGACGAATCCTCGAGATGAGCACGGTCCGGCAGGTCATGTCCCCCGCGGGAGAGCAGATGTGCGCCCCCGGCCGTCCGCGCGAGCCGGCGTCGAGGACGATGCGGCTCCCCGCCCGCGTCTCGGACTGTGCCGAGAAGGAACATCACCATGGACACACGAGTCGAGTACGACACGAAGATCCCTCGCTACTGCGCCCAACCGGCGCAGACACAGCCCGTGTTGCGCCCCGACCTCGGCCCCGACCGGGCCGCCGCGATACAGCTGGTCGGGACGAAATGGGTCAACGGCACCGTCCTGCACTATGCGTTCCTCGACCGGGGCGGGGACATCGGCGGTCCGGAGCAGCTGGAGGAGGTGCGCCACGCCTTCGACAAGTGGAAGTCCCTCGGCATCGGGCTGGAGTTCAGGGAGGTCGACGATCCGGGCGAGGCCGAGATCCGGATCGCGTTCATCGAACGGGAGGGCTCCGCCTCGTTCGTGGGCACGGACGCCCTGACGATCGCCACGACCGAGCACACGATGAGCTTCGGCTGGAAGCTGAACACCCCGTACGGCAGGGCCACGGCGCTGCACGAGATCGGTCACGCGATCGGTTTCGCCCACGAGCACCAGAACCCGTTCGCGGGCATCGAGTGGGACGACGAGGCCGTCTACACGGAACTGGCGGGGCTGCCCAACGAGTGGCCTCGGGAGGTCACCTTCCACAACATCCTGCGCAAGCTCTCGAAGACGCAGGTGACCGGTTCCGCCTGGGATCCGGAATCGATCATGGAGTACGGCTTCCCGCCCGGCCTGATCCGCAAGCCGGAGAAGTACGGCCGCGAGGGCATCGAGTCACCGCTCGACCTCTCCGCCGTGGACAAGGACCACGTGCTGCGCTGGTATCCGGCGCTGGTGGCCAGGCCGACGAGGCTCGAGCCGTTCCAGTCGCACCCGCTCCAGCTGTCCTCGGGCGAGCAGGCCGACTTCGAGATCGTCCCCACCCAGACCCGGAAGTACGAGATCGGCGCCTTCGGCCAGGCGGACGCCAGGCTGGTCCTCTTCGAGGAACGCGACGGCGAACCGCGCTATCTGACCGCCGAGGACGACAGCGGACAGGACCGCAACAGCCGCATCGAGGTACGGCTCGTCAAGGGCCGTCGCTATGTGGCCAGGGTCCGCCTGTACTCCGCGTGGGGCGGCGGCGGAGCGGCCCTCATGTACTGGTGAGGCGGACAGGTACTGGTGAGGCGGCGCCGGAGTGACCTGAACTCACTCCGGCCCGGTCACCGCGCGGGAAGCGTGACGAGGTGCTCGCCGCCCGCCGTGCGCAGCTCGTAGCGGGCGATCTCTTCGGGGTGCCAGGCCGCGGCGCCCTGCATGGTGTTGGGGCGGGCGTCGTGCAGGGGGACGGTCCAGCTGGTGACGGTCTGCTCGGAGCCGTCGACGCCGACCGCGATCAGACGGCAGGCACGCGGGCCCGCGCCGTCCTTGACCTCCAGCTGCACATGGCTGCCCCAGGCCTCGTTCTCGGTGGTGATCTGGGCCCAGACCCCGGACTTCTCGTCCGTAGCGGTGAGCCGCACGGCGTCCGTGCCGCCGTCGCCGCTGCCGCCCCCCGCCATCATCGCGATCACGGGACCGGCGAGGGCCACCACCACGGAGGCGGCCACGGCGTACAGCACGCGCCGGCGCACCGCCCGGTGCCGGGCCGCCACCTCGGCGATCAGCCGGTCGAGGAGCTGCGGGCCGGGCCCGGCGAAGGGGTGGACGGCGCGCGGGGTGGCGCGCCGGTAGAGCATCATCTGCCGTGCGGTGGGCCCGAACTCGGTGACCTGCGCCGCACACTGAGGACACTCCATGAGGTGGTCCTCGAAGCGGAAAGCCTCTGCTTCGTCCAGCACGCCGAGCGCGTACGCGCCGACGTCGCGATGCCTTTCCAGGGACCTCATGCCGAAACCTCGTGCCGTTGAGTGCCAGTGGGGTTACTCGTTGCTCCCACCGGTACGCACCTGGCAGAGGAATCACTCAAGCCGCGTACCGAATCGTGACCCAGATGTTCGGAGCGGTCCGGCCCGCGGATTGGTGCGAGTCTAGAAAAGATGAATCGCCAGGTGGCCGAGTGGCAGACCGAGCTGCCAGGCGGGCGTCCAGACCTTGGGTCCGTCGTCCTCGCCGACGCCGAGGGAGCCGCCCGGCACCGCGTTGAGGTCGGGGGCGAGCAGCTCCGTCTCCTCCAGCCAGCGCCAGGCCGCGGCGGCGAGTTCCAGATCGGGCGCGGGCCCCTCCGCCGCGGACGCCTCGTCCGTCAGTTGTGACATACGTGCGCCGACCCAGTCCTGCCATGGCTGGTCGTACGCCGTGAGCGAAAGCCAGGTCTCCAGTTGGGTCACGACCCGGATGCCGGGCAGTTCGCCGTCCGTGTCGGACAGGAAGATCGTCAGTGCCAGGGCGTCGCGCCCGGCGCGGAACTCGAAGGACGTCGGCGGCATGAGATCACCGGTCCGCAGCAGTTCGTCCGCGATGTACTCGGCGTACAACCAGGCCATGGGGACGGTCAGTTCGCCGCCGCCGGTGCCGTCCGTGCTCTGGTGCCCTCTGTGCAGCATCCCTTCCTGCCTTCCTCCGGTGCGTGCGCTTCGCCCGTCGCCGGGACGCTGGAGACCCGCTTCCCGGACCCGCCGGAACACGGATAAGGACACCCGATTACCCAACGGGGGTCCTCGGCAAGGCGCTTTGCGAAGGCTTGACCCGACCGTGGGTTTCAGTGCAGGTCGGCCGCGTATCCCGGAAGCACCCGGCGCAGGGCGCGCAGCGCGTAGTACGCGCGGGACTTCACGGTACCGGGCGGAATGCCGAGCGTTTCGGCGGCCTCCGCCACACTCGCCCCTCGGAAATACACCAGCACCAGGACTTCACGGTGCTCCGGAGTGAGAGTCTTCACAGCCTCGCGCACGTCGAGGGCGGCGGCCGCCCGCTCGGCGTGGTCGGCGCAGACCGGCGCGTTCTCCAGCACCGCGTCGCCGACCTCGGCGGGCCGGGCCTGGCGGGCCCGCCGTGCGTCGATCGCGAGGCGCCGGCCGACGGTGAGCAGCCAGGGCCGCACGGAGTCGAAGGCGTCGGCGCGCAGCGCCTCCGGATGCTGCCAGGCGCGCACGAGCGTCTCCTGGACCAGGTCCTCGGCGCGCTGGCGGTCGCCGTCGCACAGCCGCAGCAGCAGCGCGAAGAGCGGCCGGCCGTGCTCGCGCTGGAGCGCGGCGAGCTCGTGTTCGGCGGTCGTCGTCCGGGCGTTGAGGGCGGCGGTGGCGGTCATGGGCGTATGGCATCGCAAGGGGCCGGTTCAAGACAGGGCGCGCACAGGGGCGTGCGGCGGACGGTCGATCGCGTCGACGAACGGTTCGACGAACGGTCCCGGCTACGCCGATCGCGGGCATCGCCCGTGGACGAAGGGAGTGCCGCACCGGTCGGCCGTCCCGTATCGACTAGTAGTGAGACATGCATAAATATGACAATTCGGATGGCCGGGGGTGATCCGGTGATCGCGCGCAGACATCAGGTGGCCCTGGCCCTGACGGTCGTCCTCACCGCGGCCGCCGCCTGCCAGGCGCAGGACCACCGGCCGGGAGAACGGGCCGGACGCCCGGCGCCCGCAGGCGCCCGCGGCTTCACCCTCGTCGCCTCCGGCGACATCCTTCCCCACACCACCGTCATCGACCGCGCCCGCTTCGACGGCGGCGGCGTCGCCTACGACTTCCGCCCCATGCTGGCGGGGATCGCCCCCGTCGTCTCCCGCGCCGACGTGGCCCTGTGCCACATGGAGACGGTGTACGGCGCGAACGGCGACTACACCGGCTACCCCGTCTTCAAGTCCCCGCCCGAGATCGCCGCCGCCCTCGCCGCCACCGGCTACGACGGCTGCTCCACCGCCTCCAACCACAGCCTCGACGACGGAGCCGCAGGCGTGCAGCGCACCCTGGACGCGCTCGACGCCGCCGGAGTGCGGCACGCCGGCACCGCGCGCACCGAGGCCGAGGGCAACTCGGTCACCCTGCTGCGCGCGGGCCCGGCCCTGGTCGCCCACCTCGCCTACACCTACGACACCAACGGCTACCCCCTTCCCCCCGGGCAGCCCTGGACCGTCAACGTGATCGACGAGAACCGCATCCTCGCCGACGCCAAGGTCGCCCGGAAGGCGGGCGCGGACGTGGTGGTCGTCTCCGTGCACTGGGGGACCGAATGGCAGGACGCCCCCGACGACCGTCAACTCGCCCTCGCCCGCACGCTCACCGGCTCCCGCACCGACGGCCGCCCCGACATCGACCTGATCCTCGGGACCCACGCCCACGTCCCCCAGGCCTACGAGAAGGTCAACGGCACCTGGGTCGTCTACGGCATGGGCGACCAGATCGCCGGCGAGATGTTCAACCACCAGGGCGCCCAGGACGCACGCGGCAACCAGTCCACCGCAGCCCGCTTCACCTTCGCCCCGCCCGCCCGGACCGGGGGCCGCTGGGAGGTGCGCAGGGCCGAGTTCGTGCCGCAGATGTTCGACGTCGACGCGGGACGGGTCGTCGACCTGAACAAGGCCCTCGCCCAGGGCGCCGGCGTCCAGGGGGTGCGCGACCGGATCAGGGACGTCGTCCTCAGCAGGGGCGCGGCCAAGGACGGGCTGGTGATGGGGAAGTAGGACGGGGCGCCGCGGCGGGGCCCGACCATGGGTGGACCGGGCCCGACGGGGCCCGACCGGGCCGGCACGGGACGGGACGGCGGGTCACGGCACCACCGTCACCGGCCAGCGCCCCGCCTTCACCAGCCGCACCGCGACCGAGCCCACGATCCGGTGCCCGGCCTGCTCGGAGGCGCCCACCACCACCGCGTCCGCCTTCAGCCGGTCCGCCGCCTTCGCCAGGCCGCTGAAGGGGTCGCCGTGGAAGGTGTGGAACTCCCAGCGCACGTCGAATATCCCGCGGGTGCGCTCGGTGGCCTCGCGGATCTGGGCGACCAGGTCCTCGGCGACGGCGTCGGTCGTCTGCGCGACCGGCGCGCCCAGCGCGGCGCCCGCCGTCATCACCGGCTGCACGTACACCACGGCCAGCAGCGCGTGCTGGCGACGGGCCAGCCCGCCGGCGTACGCCGCCGCGCGCAGCGAGGAGTCCGATCCGTCCACGCCGACGAGGACGACCTTGGGACCGTCGGTGCCTCGCTCGAACTGGTGCGCGGGCTGCTGCGAGTGCTGTTCCGTCACGGCCCGAGGCTATCGGAAGCCCCAGGTCGCGCCCGTGCCGGGCCGCCCGACGGGCGGCC
>NZ_JBEPBI010000100.1:0-26138 GCF_040299045.1 Streptomyces sp. NPDC001027 | reverse complement strand
AGCAGTCCGAGGGCCGCCCCGAGTGGGTGTTCTACGAGGGCCCGCCCACCGCCAACGGCATGCCGGGCGCCCACCACATCGAGGCGCGTGTCTTCTGGCCAACCAGGCCGGCGAGGACAACCGCAACGTCGCCCGGATGGCCGCCCTGCTCGCCGGCCTGCCCGAGACCGTGCCGGGCGCCACGGTGAACCGGCTGTGCGCCTCCGGACTCGAGGCCGTGACGACCGCGGCGCGCACCATCGCCGCGGGCGAGGCGGACATCGTGATCGCGGGCGGCTCCGAGTCGATGAGCCGCGCCCCCTTCGTGCTGGCCCGCCCCGAGGAGGCGCTGCCGCATCGCGTCGAGACGGTGGACACCCGGCTCGGCTGGCGTCTGGTCAACCCCGCCATGAAGGATCTGCACGGTCTGCTGGCCATGGGGGAGACGGCCGAGGAGGTCGCCGTGCGGTGCGGCGTCACGCGCGAACGCCAGGACGGGTTCGCCCTGCGCAGCCACCGGCTGGCCGCGCAGGCCCGCGAGAAGGGCCACTTCGACGACGAGATGCTGCCGGTGCGCCGTCCCGACGGCGTGGTCGTCGACGCCGACGAGGGCATCCGCGAGGACACCTCGCTCGAGAAGCTGGCCCGGCTGAAGCCGGTCTTCCGGGAGGGCGGCACCGTCACCGCCGGCAACTCCTCGCCCATGAACGACGGGGCGGCGGGACTGCTCCTGGTCAGCGAGGAGGCGCTCAACGAGCTGGGCCTCGAGTCGCTGGGCCGCTATGTCGCCGGCGCCTCCGCCGGCGTCCACCCCGACGTGATGGGGCTCGGTCCGGTGCCCGCCACCCGCAAGGCGCTGGCCCGGGCGGAGTGGAGCGTCGAGGACGTCCAGGAGGCCGAGTTCAACGAGGCGTTCGCCGCCCAGGCGCTCGCCTGCGTCGACCGGCTGGGCATCGACCCCGACCTGGTCAACCCCAGCGGCGGGGCGATCGCCCTCGGCCACCCGCTGGGCGGTTCGGGGGCCCGCATCCTCACCACGCTCCTGCACCGCATGCGCCGTACCGGAGCCGAGCGCGGGCTGGCCACGATGTGCGTGGGCGTCGGACAGGGCACCGCGGTGCTGGTCGAGCGCCACTGACGTGGAACGGCGCCGTCCCCTGCGCAGGGGACCGGCCATCTGGCGAGACGGCCCGCCGGGTGTTCGATAGATGTGCGTAGCATCGGTCCCCGCATGAACACGATGACTCTGTGGCACATCACCGGCTGGGAGTTCGCCGCCCTGGCCCTCGCGGCCGTGCTCGTCGGCTTCTCCAAGACGGCCGTCAGCGGGGCCAACACGGTCAGCCTCGCCGTCTTCGCGGCGGTCCTGCCCGCCCGGGCCTCCACGGGCGTCCTGCTGCCGATCCTCATCGCCGGAGACGTCCTGGCCGTCCTCACCTACCGTCGGCACGCCCACTGGCCCACGCTGTGGCGGCTGTTCCCGGCGGTCGCGGCCGGCGTGGTCCTCGGCACCCTGTTCCTGGTGTGGGCCGACGACGGAATCGTCCGGACCTCGATCGGCGCGATCCTGCTGCTGATGGCGGGCGTCACGGTGTGGCGGCGGCGCACGGCCGACGCGGCGGACGACCCCGACGCCGTGGTCACCCGGGCCGGCCGCCTCAAGGCCCGCTCCTACGGCGTCCTCGGCGGTTTCACCACGATGGTCGCCAACGCGGGCGGCCCGGTCATGTCGATGTACCTGCTCTCGGCCGGCTTCCGCAAGCTCGGCTTCCTCGGCACCTCGGCGTTCTTCTTCCTGATCGTCAACGTGTCCAAGGTGCCGTTCAGCGTGGGCCTCGGACTGATCGACGGCCGTTCGCTGCTGCTGGACGCCGCCCTCGCCGCGTTCGTCGTCCCCGGCGCGCTGTTCGGCAAGTGGGCCGTGCACCGCATCAACCAGCGGCTGTTCGAGCAGTTGGTGATCGCGGCGACCGTCGTGGGGGGACTGCAGCTGCTGCTGCGGTAAAGGCCCGGGACGCCCCGGGCCGGAGGCCGTGGCGGCGGCCGGGACGTGCGGCGGCCCTTCGCGGAGGTGCGGGCCGGGTCCGGTGTCAGCGCAGCCGAGGCGACCGGGCCTGCGCGTCCACCGCCGCGCCCGTCCGCTCCACCCACGCCGCCAGCTCACGCGCCCACCGCGCCAGCCCCGTGAGGTCCAGCCCGTACGGCCGGTCCTCTCCCGCGCCCGCCGCCCACTCCTCGGCGGCCCCGGCACCGCGCCGCAGCAGTCGCACCCCGCCCGTGAGGTTCCCCCGGGCCGCGTGCGTGAGACCCACGGCGAGCTGGGCGAGCCCCCGCCACAGGGTGCGCTCCGCAGCCGGACCCGACTTCCAGGCGTCCTCGAAGACCTCGTGCGCATGGAAGGGCTTCCCGGCGTCCAGCAGTGCCTGCGCCTCGGCCACGGTCTGCTCCGGGGTGCGCACGACCCCCTCGGGCTGCCGCTCGACACCGGGCGCGCCGTAGGGCAGGGGCCGGCCGAGTCCGTCCCGGGGCCGGGCGCTCCGCGCCCGCCCCTCCGCGTCGCGGTCCCTGGCGGCGCCGGGCCCCTCGCCGCTCGTGTCTCCTGTGCTGCCCCGACGGTCCATATGCCGATTGTCCCGCGCGGGCCCGCTTCGGCGCAGGGCTCCGGGTGGGGTAAAGTGCTGTTCGCGCGATCACGCGGGCAACACCGTGCGGAGCGCATCGGGACGTGGCGCAGCTTGGTAGCGCACTTGACTGGGGGTCAAGGGGTCGCAGGTTCAAATCCTGTCGTCCCGACGGTGTGAAGGGTCTTCGCGGGCGAGAGCCTGCGGGGGCCCTTTCCGCGTGGGTCGTTCCCTGCATCGAGGGGGAGCACGGCGCCCGTCGGCACCTTGCGTCGACCTCCGAAGCGGTCAGCCCCACCCAGGGAACCGAGACGATCGGCCGATCGTCCTAGTGGTCGTGCCTCGTGCTCTCGCCCCTGGAATCGGCCCGTACACGATGCCTGGCATGGATGGCGATGTCACGCCTGCAACTTTGACCAGAAGCCCGCACGCCGTGGCGACTGTGACCGAGGGATGCGCCCTGCCCCGTGCAGCGGCACCGGGTCGGCGGAGACCTTTAGGCACCCCTACAATCCTGGCGACCACATCGGGGGAAAGTCTGTATGGAAACGATCATCGTGCAGCCGCCCGGTCCGTCACGTCCGGGCGAAGTCGACGTCAGCAGACCCGAGTTGCTGCACATGGGACCGGGCGACGTGGCCGACTTCGGGCGCGGGACGCCCGGCGGCCGGGCAGTCTCCATCGTCCTGCCCGACCCGGGAATCTCCCGGCGGGCCGGACGGCTGGAGGCGGCCGAGGACTACTGGCGGCTGTCGAACTTCAGCCGTGACACCGCGTACGTGGTGGAGAACCTGGAGGGGGCCGGCGAATACATCACCGTCGCGCCGGGCCGGCTCGGCGCGCCGGTGCCCTTCGAGTTCTCCAGAGTCGTCCTGCCCGCGCTGGGCGGCACGGTCGACTTCAAGGTGTTCGCTCCGCAGCACGCCTACCTGGACGAGCAGTCCTCGCCCGGCGCCGGGGAGCTGACCGTGCATCCCTACGCGCTCGATGCGACGGCGAAGTACTTCCTGGTGCTGGTGGCCCTGTGCGAGCCGCGGCTGCGCGACCCCTCGGACGGCGTGCTGCCGGGCACCGGAGACATCGCGGAGCGACTTCGCCCGCTGGAGAGCTGTCGTGGCCTGACCCGCTCCGCGGTGAACTACCACATCGACTACCTGGCCTTCGCCAAGCTGCGCCTGGACCTCGGCGACGAGCCCGGAGCCGACGGCAACGGCCGCACCGGCGTCAAGCGCGCTCGGCTGGCCTCCCTCGCCCTGCGCTTCGGCCTGGTGCGCGAGGAACACCTCGCCCTCTTGCCGTCCCACCGACGGCCCGCCTCACAGGAGGGTGGCGCATGACCTCCTCGGGCGCCGAGCAGGGCGCTGTCGAAACGCCGCGTCTGCCGGCGGGTTTCCTCATCGAGGGCTGGCAGTTGGACGCCGTTATCGGGTCGGGCGGCTGGGGGACCGTGTACGAGGCCCGCGCGGTCGCCGACGGCACGGTCGTGGCGGTGAAGGTGCTGCCGACCGGCGCCCTGGCACCCGGTCAGCGTGCCGCGCTCGGCGAACTGGTCGCGCGCGAGGTGCGTTTCAGTGCCGAGGCGGACCACCCGCACCTCGTACGGACCCACGCGGTGTGCACCGTGGACGCGCCGGACCTGCCCGCGCTGGACGGTGCCATCGCGCTCGTCATGGACCGGGCCGAGGCCAGTCTGCGTCAGGTGCTGGACGCTGCCGCGACCGGCCGCACGATCCCCGACGCCGTGCCGGTCCTGCGCGGCGTCGCCGCCGGACTTGCCCATATGCACGGCGCCGGCTGGGTGCACGGCGACCTCAAACCCGCCAACGTGCTGCTGGGCGCGGGCGGAGCGGTCTGGCTCGCCGACTTCGGCCTGGCCACCGAACTGGAGGGTACCCACGCCTATGTGCCGCCGCTCGGCACGCTCGACCATGTGCCGCCCGAGTGGTGGTCCCAGCGCACCGGGGCGGACGGGACGATGGTGCGGCCGACCGCCGACGTCTGGGCCTTCGGCGTCCTGGCCCATCAGGTGCTCACCGGCGGCCTCCACCCGTTCCCCGGCGCCACCGCCCGCGCCCGCTCGCTCGCCGCCCAGGCCTACGCCCGGGGCACCGCGCCGCTACGTCTGGACGCCGGGCTCGACGACAACTGGCGCCGGCTCATCGAGGACTGTCTGGCGCCCGATCACGCGGGCCGTCTGCGCCACACCGCCGCGAGTCTGTCCGCCCGCATCGAGCGACTGGCGAGCCCGCGTGGCCGGCGTCGCCTGCTGCCGGTCGCCGCCGTGGCGCTGGCCGCCGTGTCGGCCGCCGCCATCGCCGGGGTCGCGCTGCTCGGGGGCGGCGGTGACGGGGGAAACGACGATGAGGACCAGGGGCGGAGGGGACCGGTCGTCGTCACGAGCGCGCACAGCCCGGCCGCCGGGGAGATCCCGGAGGACTCCGACGTACCCAAGGCACTGCGACCGATCATCGTGAAGGCCGCCCACCGCTGCACCGACGCGGAGGTCACGCCTGCGTTTCTCGCCGCCATGCTCAAGGCGGAGAGCGGTTTCGACGTGAACGCGACCCGCCGGGAGGAGTTCGGCATCGCCATGTGGACGCCGTCGGTGTTCCGGGCCTGGGCCGTGGACGGAGACGGCGACGGAGACAAGGACTACATGTCGCCACCGGACGCGATCTCCACGATGTCGCTGTACGTGTGCTGGCTCGACCAGCAGTTCAAGAAGGCCGACATGCCCGCCAAGGACCTTCCCGCGCTGATGGCCGCCGGCTACCGCACGAGCGACCGCACGGTCATCTCGGAGGGCGGCGTCCCCGAACGGGTGAGGCCCCACGTCGAGAAGGTGCTCCGCTACCTCGCCGACTACGAGCGGTGAGGTCGCGGAGCTGTCCCCCGAGGCCGTTCAGCAGTCCTTGACGTCCGGCATCTTGTTGTCGGGCGAGTTGATGTAGATGTTGGAGATCCAGCCGTTGTACTGGGGGAGGTACGCCCACCATTCGTTGGTGTACGGCGGTACGCTCACCACCTCGCCCCTGGCCTGACAGGCCACCAACACCTCGACGCCCGCCGGGAGTTGAGTGATAGGTGAGTTGCCCGTGCCGGGGGCGGGGCGGACGTTCACATGGTCGCTCCACGTGCCGTACCACCATCCCGCGGGCCGGGTGGCTCCGGGGACGTTCAGGGAGCGGGTCAGCCGGCCGATGTCCGTGTACGCCTTCCCGTACGAGGTGCCGACGGGATGCAGGGTGAACACGGCCACGATGGACCGGTCATCGGCGCCCACGGTGCCCGTGCTGTGCAGCGCGGGCCGCGTCAGATCCACGTCCGCGGCCGCACTTTCCGCACGCGTCACGGTCGAGGCCGTGGCGCGCGTCCGGCCGCAGGTGCCCTTCTCGTACGAGGATCCCGACCAGCCCTGCTTCACCGCCCACGGCTTGTCGAACGCCCCGGCGATGCCGAAGTGCTGGTCGAAGGCGTCCGAGGCACAGCGGGTGGACTGGCGCAGGTTGCCCATCACGAAGTCGCGCACGGGGCCGGGCGCCGAGTCCAGGAGGTAGCGGTAGATCGTCACCGTGTCGCGGGCGGAGAGCGCGGTGTAGCCCCAGTAGCCCTCGTACCCGGTGGGCGGGGGCGCCGTGTCTTTGAGGCCGAGGCGGCTGACCATGCGGGTGATGATCGCCGTACCGCCGTGGTCCGACCAGTAGGCGTTGGCGGCGTCGTCGTCGCTGGCGCGCAACATCGGCTCCAGCCACGCCCGGTCGGCTGCCGGCACGGTGTAGTCGGGGCCCCGGTTCCACAGGTAGTCCAGCGCCAGCAGCAGCTTGACGACAGAGGCAGACCGGAAGCGGGTGCTCGTGTTGAGCTGCTCGGTGAAGGCGCCGGTCTGCCGGTCGAAGACGGCGACCCCGGCGCTGACGCCGGCGGGAACCTCGGCGGACGCGGTGGCGGGACGGGCCGGCTGTCCGGCCGGGGCGTCGGCAGCGGCGGAGCCCGCCGCGCCGCCGATCAGCAGCAGCGCGGCGCCGACGGCGAGAAGTCGGCGCCTCACAGGTAGTGCTCCCTGAGGTTGAGGGAGTTGATCGGCGTGAGGTCGACGTACCAGCCCTCCTGCGGAGGGATGGACTCGTGGCAGTCCGTGTTGACGGACTTGCACAGCTCGACGAGGGCGCCGTCGTACTGGTTGTTGAGGATCCAGTGGTTGCCGTACTGGTTGTAGATGGGGTGGAAGCCGTAGGAGTAGAAGATGTGGCTCGGGTGCGGGTTGCTGGACGGAGTCACGTTCTGCGGGTAGATGCAGACGGCGCCGTAGGGGCAGCCGTCCCATGTGCCGCCCTCGGCCTGGGCCTGGGCGGCTCCGGTGAGTACGGCGGCGGCGGAGAGGGCGAGCGCGGCGGCGCCGTGCAGGATTTTGCGCATGGTCATGCCTTTCGGGTGAATGCCGGGAAGCGGGAACGGCGGGCGGGCCCTACCACCAGTTGGAGCAGCGGACCACGCCGTCCGACTTCAGTGAGCCGCAGACGCGGAACTGGTACTGAGGGTCGGTGCTGGTGCGGCGGAACGGTGTGGTCAGGCTCTGCCCGGCCGAGCGGACGGTGAAGGGCCCGCACTGCAGCCAGGGCGACACGGCGTTGCGATCGCGGTCCCAGCCGTCGGCGCGCCAGTCCATCCAGACGTTGTCGCCGGGCTGGGTCCGTCCGCTGATCTTCCCAAAGGCGATCTGCTGGTCGACGTAGGAGCCCTTCTCCAGCGTGATGCGGACGCTGCCGAGGCGGAAGTCGGCGGGCTTGTCGGTGTCGCCCTCGGCGTCGTCCGGGTGGTCGCGGAAGCCATGTGCGCCGCCTTCGCAGTCGGAGGCCGAGGCGTGGGCGGGTTGGGCCGGTTGAGCGAGGAGGACGCCGGAGGTGACCGCGGTCAAGGCGGCGGCCGTGGCGAGAGCGGAGCGGAACGGGCGCATGGGAGCCGTCTCTTCCCGTCTGTGGAGGGTGCCCCCGCGATGTCGCCGGGGCCTGGAAGACGACTCGGAGCTTAGAAAGGGGAAGGGAGGCGGCGGTCCTGACGGATGTCAGGGTGGCCGTCGGATCCGGGGGTGAGCTCACCCCGACAGCAAAGTGACCAGCGCCTCGCCCGATGCCGTGCGTCGCGCCACCACGTGCTGACCCTGTCGCTCCCGGGTGATGAGCCCGGCCGCCTCCAGCTGACCGCAGTGGTAGGTCACGGTCGCCGGCGTGCAGTCGAGAGTGGCGGCCAGGGCGCCCATGGTGCACGGGCGAGCCAGCTCGCGCAGGATCCCGGCCCTGAGGGCGCCCACCACGAGCCTGAGCCGGTCTCTTTCGACGGTGGCTTCCTGAGCGGTCCAGAGCGTGTTCAGGCCGGGCACGGGATAGCCGAACCACACGGCGTCGGAACGGTCGAAGCTGAAGACCGAGGCACCGTAGCCCGAAACGATCGGCACCAGCACCACACGGCGGGCGCCCCGCGCGAACGTCTCGGGGTGCGGATCGGGCACGTACAGCGTCTGCCCGGAGAAGCGGATCTTGGGCCCGAGCCCGGTGAGGACGAGCGGCAGGGCGTTGCTGACGACCGCCACCCCCACGCGTTCGGTCTCCTTGGCCAGCAGGGAACCGGCCCGCGCCCAGATCGGCCCGAAGGCTTCCCACACGGTGCCGAGAATGGCCGCGTACGCGTGGATGAAGGCCTTCGGCCGGTCGACGACCGACTGCCACTGCCGGGGGACCGTCCCCCCGAAGTCCGCCTCCAGCTCTTGCAACAGCTGTGCGGGCGGGGCGTCGACCAGGCGTTCGAGCTGGACGGAGAGATCGGTCTCCCACAGCGGTGCCGTCGGCGTGAGGCAGTCGGGAACCATCGAGTACTCCCGGGTGAACAGCGGCCGCAGCACCGCCTCCGCGCCCTCCGGCACCGCGGAGCGCAGCGCACGCCGCCAAGTGGGATGCAGCCCCTGAGAACGACCGCCGAGCGCATCCGCGACGAGCGACATCAGGGTGACGCCGGGCTGCGCCACCACGGACACCGGCACTGTCTCCAGAGGCCCCAGAGACAATTCGGAGAACCGGGCCATGAACACCCCCCGTTGACGACCACCACCACAGGCGACGCACAGGTTTCGGCAAAGGTTTCGAAGATCCTGAGCAAAACCGCCGACCGAAACGCGCTTTGAAGTCCTTCGAAATGCTGGGCCGCGCCCCTGGCCGTGAACAGACTGTGTCCGACCACGGGGGACGGCGGCGGCTGACCGACCGCGTCCGTCGCTGTGCCCTCGCGCCCCTGAAAGCGACGAGGGGAAACCTCATGAACTCCGTCCGCCGGCGGCTTCGTCGACGACTGGTGCCTGAACCGCTCCCGTCCTCCGCTCTTCTTGACCCAAGGAACTGACATGACGTTGAACAAATGCCGCCGCTTGGCCGCCGGCGCCACCCTGATCACCGCGCTCGCCGTCGGTGTCGTCCCCGCCACGGACGCCCACGCCGCACCCGCCGCACCTGCTGCCACCCGCGCGACCACCCCCGCCCCCGACATGGAAGGCGTCGTCGCCGCGCTGAACGCCGCCATGGCCCAGGGCGCACCAGGAGCGATGGCCCGGTTCACGGGCCCCGAGGGCGTCCAGGCGCGCACCGTCGGAGTACGTGACCTGGACTCTGGCGCCGCCATGGACATCCGCGCCCGCTTCCGCATCGGAAGCGTCAGCAAGACCTTCTCCAGTGTGGTCCTGCTCCAACTCGTGCAGGAGGGTGAACTGGAGCTCGACGCCCCCGTGAACCGGTACCTTCCCGGGCTGCTGCCCGACGACCGGATCACCGTGCGGCACCTGCTGACTCACCGCAGTGGGCTCGCCGACTACACCGACGCGATGTTCGAGCACACTGTGCCCGGCTTCGAGGCCGTACGCAACCGGGTCTTCGGCTACCAGGATCTGGTCGACCTCTCACTGAGCGAGCCCCGCACCACCGAACCGGGGGTCGCGTACAAGTACTCCAACGCCAACTTCGTCGTCGTCGGCATGCTGATCGAGAAGGTCACCGGGAAGCCGGTCGCCCAGGAGTACCAGCGCCGCATCATCAAGCCGCTGGGGCTGCGCAGCACCTCGTACGTGCACCCCGACGTCCACATCGTGGGGCTCCGCGTACGCGGCTATCTGCACCCGGACGAGGAGGGCGCGCCCCTGGTCGACTCCACGGAACAGACCGTCTCCTGGGCGCAGTCGGCCGGGGCGGTCATCTCCAGCCCGGCCGATCTCAACACCTTCACGACCGCGTTGATGCAGGGCAGGCTGCTGTCCCCGAAGACGCTGGAGGCCATGACCACCGTCACCCCGACCGACACCACCGACACCCGCTTCTACGGCCTCGGTCTGCGCCGCTACGACCTGTCCTGCGGTACGCAGGTCTACGGCCACACCGGCACCGTGCAGGGGTACTACACCTACGCCTTCGCGACCCGCGACGGCCGACGCAGCCTCTCCGCGATGGCCAACACCTCGAACAAGGGGTCCGCCAACACGGCGCTCGGCGGCACGCTCGAGGCCGCGTTCTGCGGCAAGAAGCCGGCCACGACGGCGTCGGCGTCGGCTCGGCCCAGGTCGTTCACGGCGCCGGCCGAGCCGGACCTGCCCGAGCACCGCTGAGGCCCCTTTGGGGCCTGGCCCCCGGACGCCGTGGGCCCCTCGACAGCCCCTGACATTTGTCAGGACCACGGCAGCCGCGCCCTCGCTACGTTCTACCCACGTCGCTGATCACATGTCAGCGCCGCTGCTTCCAGACCGGTTTGACCGTCCCAAGGGGGAATCGCTCATGATCCATTCCATGCGGGCCGCCACCGTGGCCATGGCGTCCACCGTCATCGCCGCCGCCGGCCTCGTCTTCGGCACGGCGGGCGCCGCCCACGCGACCGGTCACGGCGCCGGCTACTACGGCGTCTGGGCCTCCGGCGTCAATGTCCGTAGCGGCGGCGGGGAGCAGTGCTATCTGTACCCGTCGGCCGCCAACTGCCCGGTCGTGGAGACCACGGTGAGCAGCCCGGCCCAGGTGTGGGTGTACTGCCAGCAGGAGGGCGCGCAGAGCGTCGGCGGCAACCCGTACTGGGTGTGGGTCCTCACCCCCAGCGGCCACCGCGGCTACATGGCCAGCTACTACACCGACAACGCCACCGACTGGATCGACGGCGTCGAGAGCTGCTGACGCGACGTCACAGGACACGACCCCCGCAGGCCCGCGCTCGCGGCGAGTACTTCGTGCGCACGGGGCGCCCGCGCCCGGGCGGAGCACCCGCCCGGGCGCGCGTGAAAGGACACAGCGTGGCCGACCGCATGGTCATCGAGGCACAGAAATTCATCAACTCCTACAACGTCGACGGAATCCCGAAGGTCGAGGAGAACGGCCGCACCGGCTGGGCCGTCATGTTCGCGCTGACCCGGGCGCTCCAGTACGAGCTGGGCATCACCTCCCTGTCCGACAGCTTCGGCCCGACGACGCTCGCCACACTCCAGGCCCGCCACCCCGTCATCGACGCGGGCGCCCGGCACGAGAAGATTCTTAAGATCGTGCAGTCGGGCCTGTACTGCAAGGGCTACGACGGCGGCGGCATCGACGGCACGTACAACGGCTCCGTCGCGGCCTCGGTCCGTGAGCTGACGCGCAACATGGGCGTCGACGGCGTCCTCCCGGACGGTGTCTCGCCGAAGGTGTTCAAGGCGCTGCTCACCATGGACGCGTATGTCGTCATCGAGGGTGGCAGCGAACTGACCCGCTCGGTGCAGCAGTGGCTGAACAGCCATTACGTCGGCCGCCGCAACTTCTTCGTCGTGCCGTGCGACGGCTACTTCTCACGGGACGTGCAGAGAGCGCTCATGTTCGCGATCCAGTACGAGATCGGCATGAGCGACGACGTCGCGAACGGGGTCTTCGGCCCCGGCACCCAGCAGGGCATCAGGAACAACCCCCTGGCGGACGGCTCGTCGGGGAGGTGGGTGAGTCTCTTCACCGCCGCGATGATCTTCAACAAGCGCATCGGGGTGTCCTTCGACAGCCACTTCGACGCCGCCCTGGCGGACCGCGTACGCAGCTTCCAGAGTTTCGCGAAGCTCCCGGTCACCGGCCGCGGGGACTTCCAGACCTGGGCCTCGCTGCTGGTGTCCACCGGTGACGCTACCCGCAGGGGGACCGCGGCCGACTGTGTCACCGAGGTCACCGACGCGCGGGCGGTGGCGCTCAGGGACGCGGGGTACCAGATCGTGGGCCGCTACCTGTCCAACGTCCCGGGCACCTCACTCGACAAGAAGATCAAGATCGGTGAGCTGAGCCGGATGGCGGCCTACGGTCTGAACTGCTTCCCGATCTACCAGACCTGGGGCGGGGAGGCGGCCTACTTCCGCCGCGAGCAGGGGATCGCCGACGCCTTCGCGGCCATCGAGCGGGCCAAGTACTACGGCTTCAAACCCGGCACCCGTATCTACTTCGCCGTCGACTTCGACGCGCTCGACCACGAGGTGACCGACCACGTCCTTCCGCATTTCCGCGGCATCCGGGACATCATGAACGAGCACGGCCAGGGGTACCTGACGGGCATCTACGGACCCCGCAACGTGTGCAGCCGCGTCGCGGCCGCGGGACACACCTCGGCCAGTTTCGTCTGCGACATGTCCACGGGATTCTCCGGGAATCTCGGCTATCCGCTGCCCGACGACTGGGCTTTCGACCAGATCTCCACGGTCTCGGTGGGAGCGGGCGGCGGCCTCATCGAGATCGACAACAACATCGTGTCCGGCCGTGACACCGGCCAGAACACCTACGGCACCGAGCAGTTCACCGGACTTCTGGACGTCAATATGGACATGTCCCTGCGAGGCGCCCTGCTCGCGGACGTCCAGTCGTATCTCCTCAACAGCATGGGCGTGCCGGAGACGGGCGGAAACCAGGGAGCCCAGATGCTCACCTACCGGTCGACCACCGAGGCGCTCGACCTGGTGATGAGCTTCGACGGGCTGGTCACCCAGCTCGCGCGCACCTTCAGAATGCGCAAGGCCATCATCCAGGCCCCGCTCCTGTGGGAGACACGGATGTACAACAGCCTGGACGTCATCGGCGACGAGGCGGTCATCGACCACTACGACGGGACAGGGCTGAGCTCGAAGACCGACTCCAGCACCGGTCTCGCGCAGATCTTCGCGGCCACCGCCATCCGCGGCCGCAACCACTGCATCCTGGCCGGCCTGATCGGCGGCAGCCTCATGCTCCCCTCCGACGAGAACGACCTGTGGAACGTCTGGCAGCAACTGCACGACAACCACGACTACAACATCCGGACCGTGCCGACGGTCCTGATCGAGGGCGCCAACGACGTCGGCGTTCCCCGGCCGTCCATGTCGACCGGTGAGGAGCACACCCGCCTCACCCTGGCCCGCTACAACGGCACCGACGAGCGAGCCCAGGACTACGGCCGAGCCATGCTCGGCCTGCACCAGGTGTTCGAGAAGTACAACGCGCCCCTGCGCGGTCTGTGAAGCCCCCGATCGCGCTCACCGAGTCCACCCTCACAGACAGGACGGACGTGACCCTCTCATCCTCACACCCGCCGCGCCGTCGCGTACTGCGCACCGGCCTCGGCCTGACCGCGACGGCGGGCCTCGCCACGCTCGCGGTCCCCGCCCCGGCGTCCGCCTCCACGCGAACGGCCGCGGACGGCTCGCCCACCCACCGCACCAGCGCCAACGGCTGGCCGATGGAACCGCGGGCCGACACCTCGGGGGCCATCTGGACCCGTCAGGTGCCGGGCAGTTCGGTCTCCGTGGCCCTGCGCATCGGCGAGGCCACCACCGTGCTCGTCCACGTCATCCGCCGCTACCACTACGAGATCGACACACTCGTCGACGGGGAGGTGATCGGCTTCCGCCCGGCGGACAGCACGCTGAAGGGCTACGCGACCAACCACGCATCGGGGTCCGCGGTCGCGATCCGCCCGAGCTGGTACCCGGACGGCGCCAAGGGCGGCCTCTTCCCCCACCAACTGGCCACGGTCCGCGACATCCTCAGGGAATGTGAGGACGTGGTGGCCTGGGGAGGCGACTTCCGCCGCCCGAACGAGTCCTGGTTCCAGATCGACGTGCCCCCCTCGGACGCGCGCCTGAAGCGGCTCGCGGCCAGGATCCGCGGCTGGCAGGACATACCCGGCCAGGGGGCGGGGACGCTTGCCCTGGGCGCCTGACACCGGCCGAGGGCAGACCGAGGGGCCCCGCGGGCGAAAGCTCGCGGGGCCCTCTCGTCGGTGACCGGTGGCCCCCGGGGCGGGCAACGCCACCTGGATCTCGGTCCCCTCGGAGGTCCAGCCCTGCCCGGGCCTGATCACGTCGGGCAGCTCGCTCGGGCGCATCCCGACGGCGTGGTGGTCGATGCGGTCGTTGAGGCGCAGCAGCAGCAGCAGCAGCAGCAGCTGCTTGTCGTCGTCGAGCGTGGTGGCCTGCCCGGCCAGCAGCGCCCGCTCGGACGTCGCCACCACCTGCGGACCCGAAGCGGCGCCCTCCGTTCCTTCAGAGCATTCCCCCGCGTGCATGCGCACCCCTCGTCAGGGTCCAGCTCCACCGACCGCGAAGTCGCGGTCCGGGGGCCGCGTCGGACCACACCCTGACCCGGGAGTAACAAGGGGGCTACGCTGGGGATCATGCCGTCCTCCCGCCGCACCGCCAGACAGGCCGACCTGCTGGAACGACTCGTCGCACTGGTGACGGCGGAGGGGTTCGCCCATCTCACGCTCGACGACCTCGCCGAGCGGCTGCGCTGCTCCAAGACGACGCTGTACCAGCTCGCCCGCAGCAAGCAGGGGCTGGTCGTCGAAGCGGTCAAGCACTACTTCCGCGGGGCGACCGAGGCCGTCGAGAAGCGGGTGGCGCTGACCGCCGACCCCTCGGACCGCGTACGGGCCTACCTGACCGCCGTGGCCGAACAGCTGCGCCCGCTCTCCCGCCGCTTCCTCGACGACGTGGCGGACTTCCCGCCCGCCCGCGAGGTGTACGAGGCCAACACGCGGATGGCGGCCGAGCGAGTGCGCCGGCTGATCGCGGAAGGCGTCTCGGACGGCGCCTTCCGCGAGGTGCACACCGCGTTCGTCGGCGAGGTCGCCGCCGCCACCATGCGGCAGATCCAGCTGGGCGAGCTGCAGGCGCGCACCGGACTGACCGACGCGGAGGCCTACGAACAGCTCGCCTCACTGATCGTGCACGCCGTCTCCTCCTGACCCGCGCGCCCGGGGCCCTCCGGTCCGGCCCCTCCGGCCCGGCCTCTCTGGACCCTCCGGCCGCCCAGGCCGCTACGGCACTCCAGGCCGCCCCGCCGTTCCCCGACGCCGACGCCGACATTCCTCGAGCGGGTCTGCGGCCTGGCTCCGGCGCGCCTCCATGCCGTACTGTGAATGATACGTTCGTACGCACGCCAGTATCATTCGCAGTACTCCGCACTTTTCCGCACTCCTCCGTGGAGGTCACCATGCCTGCCACCCGCGCCCTGCCGACCGAGGAAGCCGTCGAGCTCATCCAGCTCACCCGCACCCTCGCCGCCAAGGAACTCGCACCCCGGGTCGCCGACGCGGAGGCGGACGGGGCGTTCCCCCGGGACGTCTTCCGCACCCTCGGCCGCAGCGGTCTGCTCGGGCTGCCCTTCGCCGAGGAGGACGGCGGGGCGGACCAGCCGTACGGCGTCTACCTCCAGGTCCTCGAGGAGGTCGCCGCCGTCTGGTCGAGCGTCGCCGTGGGGATCTCCGTGCACGCCCTGTCCTGTTTCCCGCTGTCCCGTTTCGGCGACGCGGAGCAGCGGCGCAGATGGCTGCCGGACATGCTCGCCGGTGAGCTGCTCGGCGCGTACTGCCTGTCCGAGCCGCACGCCGGCTCCGACCCGGCGGCCATGCTCACCCGCGCGGTCCGCGACGGCGACTCCTATGTGCTGAACGGCGCCAAGGCCTGGACCACGCACGGCGGTTACGCCGACTTCTACACGGTGATGGCCCGCACCTCCGACGATCGGACGCACGGCATCTCCTGCTTCCTCGTCCCGGCCGACGCCGCCGGTCTCAGCGCCGACCCGCCGGAGCGCAAGATGGGCCTGACCGGCTCGGCGACGGCGACCATGCGGTTCGAGGACGTCCGGGTGCCCGTCGAACGCCGGATCGGGGAGGAGGGGCAGGGGCTGAAGATCGCGCTCGCCTCCCTCGACTGCGGACGCCTCGGCATCGCCGCCGTCGCCACCGGTCTCGCCCAGGGCGCGCTGGACCACGCGGTGCGTTACGCGCGCGAGCGGGAGACCTTCGGCAAGCCGATCATCGAGCACCAGGGCCTGGCGTTCGTGCTCGCCGACATGGGCGCGGCCATCGAGTCGGCGCGGGCCACCGCGCTGGCCGCCGCCCGGCTGAAGGACCTCAGCCTGCCCTTCACGCGGGAGGCGTCCATCGCCAAGCTCGTCGCCACGGACAACGCCATGAAGGTGACCACGGACGCGGTCCAGGTCCTCGGGGGGTACGGATACACCCGTGACTTCCCGGTGGAGCGTTTCATGCGCGAGGCCAAGGTCATGCAGATCTTCGAAGGAACCAACCAGATCCAGCGCATGATCATCTCCCGTGCGCTGGACCGTGACGAGGGCGGTGTGCTCACCGTCCTCGGCAAGGAGTGATGATGCAGCTCGAGAACACCGCCGCCCTCGTCACCGGCGGTGCGTCCGGCCTTGGCGCGGCCACCGCGCAGGCCCTCGCCGGGCGCGGCGCACGGGTCTTCGCCCTCGACCTCAAGGACGGCGTCGACAAGGCGCCCGAGGTCGACGGCGTCACCTATGTGCCCGCCGACGTCACCGACCCCGAGCAGGTCCGGGCCGCCGTCGCGACCGCTGCCGGGTCCGGCGTGCCGCTGCGCACGGTCGTCAACTGCGCCGGCATCGGACCGTCGGCGCGGATCCTCGGCAAGAAGGGCGTCCACGACCTCGGCCTGTACGCCAAGGTCATCCAGATCAACCTGATCGGCACCTTCAACGTGCTCGCGCTCGCCTCGGAGGCCATCGCCGAGACGGAGGCCGACGCGGACGGCCAGCGGGGCGTCATCGTCAACACCGCCTCGATCGCCGCGTACGACGGCCAGATCGGGCAGGCCGCGTACGCGTCCTCCAAGGGCGGGGTCGTCGGGCTGACCCTGCCGGCCGCGCGCGACCTGGCCCAGTACGGCATCCGAGTGTGCACCATCGCCCCGGGCGTCGTGGAGACGCCGATGCTGGCGACCGTGTCGGAGGAGTTCCGCGCCTCGCTCGCGGCCGGGGTGCCCTTCCCGCGCCGGCTCGCCCGCCCCGAGGAGTACGCGCGGCTGGCCCTGACGATCGTCGAGCACGACTACCTCAACGGCGAGACCATCCGGATGGACGGCGCCCTGCGCATGGCGCCCCGCTGATCCCGCCCGGCCCGCCCCGCACCCGGCCCGTGCCTCCGGCGTGCCGGGGGCCCCGGCCTCACGGCCTGACCAGCAGCTGGAAGTCGAACGCGTACCGGGACGCGCGGTAGATGTGCGTCCCGTACTCGACCGCCCGGCCGGTGTCGTCGTACGCGGTGCGCCGCATGGTCAGCAGGGCCGCCCCCTCCGCCTCGGCGAGGAGGGCGGCCTCCTCGGCGGTGGCGGAGCGGGCGCCCACCGTCTGGCGGGCGCTGTGCAGGGTGACGCCCGCGGTGCGCAGCAGCCGGTACAGGCCCGTCGACTCAAGGCGCGCGCTGTCGAAGTCCGGCAGTGCCGGGGGCAGGTAGTTGGACAGGAACGCCACCGGCTGTCCGTGCGTGGCGCGCAGCCGCTCCAGCAGCGTGACCTCGCTGCCCTCCTCGACGGCCAGCGCGGCGGCGACGTCCGCGGTCGCCGGCACCCGCTCGTTGCGCACGACGCGCGTCGTCGGTCCCTGGCCGGCCGCCTCCAGGTCGTCGTACAGGCTGCTGAGCTCCAGCGGCCGCTTCACCTGGCTGTGCACCACCTGGGTGCCCACGCCTCGGCGGCGTACCAGCAGCCCCTTGTCGACGAGGGACTGGATGCCCTGGCGGACCGTGGGGCGGGACAGTCCGAGCCGGGTCGACAGGTCGATCTCGTTGCCCAGCAGGTCGCCCGGGGCGAGCGCCCCCCGCTCGATCGCCTGCTCCAACTGCCGGGCGAGCTGGTAGTAGAGAGGCACCGGGCTGGTGCGGTCCAGTGCGAAGTGCAGCCCGTCGAGCGCGGCGGCCGGCGTGGCACGGGTCCGGGCGCCGGTCTTCGCCATCGGGGCACCCCTTCGGTCGCCGGTTTCGGTCGTCGGTTCGGTCGTCGGTGCGACGCGGCCGAAACCGCGGTGCCCGTGCGCCTCCGTCAAGATCAGGTCCGGTTGCCGGGCTGATCGCGCCGTGTGGGAGGCTCCTCACGACGATCGGGACCTGGTTCCCCCAGGTGTAGGTCCTGGGAGCGCTCACTGTCAAGACTTTGTACTTACATTCGGACCTGCTCGTGAAATGATGTCATAACAAAGTATTGACACCGGGCTCGCCAAGGAATTGAATCCCGTCCCAGCAGTGCACAGGCCGGGTCCGGGACACCTGAACAGTCGCGGACCCGGCCCCCCGGCCCCAATCTGAGAAGAAAAGGGCCCCGGATCCTCCCGATCGCCTCCACCCGATCCCCGTCGTTTTCTCCGTCGCACAGTGAGGTGCAGGAAAGATGGACAGCTCTTCTCCGTCCCGCTCACGCAGCATCGCTCCGGTCGTGGCCATGGCCGCGGCAGTGGCTCTGACCCTCGCAGGCTGCTCCAGCAGCTCCGGCGGGAAGAAGTCCGAGGAGAGCGCGGACGGCGCTTCCGCGGGCAAGGCGAGCACCCCGCAGATGACGGTGGCGCTGGTGACCCACCAGTCGCCCGGCGACACCTTCTGGGACATCGTCCGCAAGGGCGCCGAGGCCGCCGCCGCCAAGGACAACGTCAAGCTGGTCTACTCCGCCGACCCGAACGCCGGGAACCAGGCCAACCTCATCCAGAACGCGATCGACCAGAAGGTGGACGGCATCGCGGTCACCCTGGCCAAGCCGGACGCGCTCAAGGACGTCATCGCCAAGGCGAAGACCGCCAAGATACCCGTGGTCGGTCTCAACTCCGGTGTCAGCGAGTGGAAGAACCTCGGGCTGATGGAGTTCTTCGGCCAGGACGAGACCGTGGCCGGCGAGGCCCTCGGCAACCGCCTCAACACCGAGGGCGCGAAGAAGGCCGTCTGCGTCATCCAGGAGCAGGGCAACATCGGCCTCACCCAGCGCTGCGACGGCGTGAAGAAGACGTTCAAGGGCACCACCGAGGTCCTCAACGTCAACGGCACCGACATGCCGTCGGTCAAGTCGACGATCACCGCCAAGCTGAGCCAGGACAAGGCCATCGACTACGTGGTCACCCTCGGCGCCCCGTTCGCGCTGACGTCCGTGCAGTCGGTGGCCGACGCGGGCAGCAAGGCCAAGATCGCGACGTTCGACCTCAACAAGGACCTGACCGGGGCCATCAGCAAGGGCACGATCCAGTTCGCCGTCGACCAGCAGCCCTACCTCCAGGGCTACCTGGCGATCGACTCGCTGTGGCTCTACAAGAACAACGGCAACTACATGGGCGGCGGCGAGCAGCCGGTGCTGACCGGCCCCGCCTTCGTCGACAAGTCCAACGTCGAGGCGGTCGCCGCGTTCGCCGCGAAGGGCACCCGGTGATGAGCGGGACCCGGCATGCCGAGCCGGCGGTGACCACACCGCCGGCCTCCGGCCCCCAGCAGAGCGACGGCCGGACCGTCAGGCGGTCGCCCGCTCTGCGGCTGCTGGCGCGCCCCGAGGTGGGGGTGTTCCTGGGAGCCGTCGCCGTGTACGTGTTCTTCCTGATCGCAGCCCCGCCGGTGCGCGAGGGCAGCGCGATGGCGAACATCCTCTACCAGTCGTCGACCATCGGGATCATGGCGTTGCCGGTGGCGCTGCTGATGATCGGCGGCGAGTTCGACCTGTCGTCCGGCGTCGCGGTGATCACCTCGGCGCTCACCGCGAGCATGCTCAGCTACCAGCTCACGATGAACGTGTGGGTCGGTGTGGTGGTGGCGCTCGCCGTGTCGCTGGGGATCGGCTTCCTCAACGGCTGGATGGTGGTGAAGACCGGCCTGCCGAGCTTCCTGATCACCCTGGGCACCTTCCTGATCCTGCAGGGCGTCAACCTGGCGGTGACCAAGCTGGTCACCACCAACGTGGCGACCGACGACATCAGCGACATGGACGGCTTCGGCCAGGCCAAGAAGGTCTTCGCGTCGTCGTTCCACATCGGCGACGTCCAGGTGAAGATCACCATCGTGTACTGGCTGGTGTTCGCGGCGCTGGCGACCTGGGTGCTGCTGCGCACCCGGTACGGCAACTGGATCTTCGCGGTGGGCGGCAACAAGGAGTCGGCGCGGGCGGTCGGCGTGCCCGTGACCTTCACCAAGATCTCGCTGTTCATGCTGGTCGGCTTCGGCGCCTGGTTCGTGGGGATGCACCAGCTGTTCACGTTCAACACCGTGCAGTCGGGCGAGGGCGTGGGCCAGGAGCTGATCTACATCTCCGCGGCGGTGATCGGCGGCTGTCTGCTGACCGGCGGTGCGGGCTCGGCGATCGGCCCGGTCTTCGGCGCGTTCATGTTCGGCATGGTGCAGCAGGGCATCGTCTACGCCGGCTGGAATCCCGACTGGTTCAAGGCCTTCCTCGGCGTGATGCTCCTCGGCGCCGTCCTGATCAATCTGTGGGTCAGCCGCACGGCGACCCGGAGGTGACCCACCCCATGACATCCACCGACAAGAGCGGTACCCACGGGGCCGTCATCGCGGACACCGGCCCCGAGACCGAGGACGGCCCGATCGTCGAACTGCGCGGCGCGGGCAAGTCCTACGGCAACATCCGCGCCCTGCACGGCGTGAGCCTCGCCGTCCACCCGGGGCGGGTGACCTGCGTGCTCGGCGACAACGGCGCCGGCAAGTCCACCCTCATCAAGATCGTCTCGGGGCTGCACCAGCACACCGAGGGCGAGTTCCTCGTCGACGGCCGGCCGGTGCGCTTCTCCACCCCTCGTGAGGCTCTCGACCTCGGCATCGCCACCGTCTACCAGGACCTCGCCACGGTCCCGCTGATGCCGGTCTGGCGCAACTTCTTCCTCGGCTCCGAGATGACCAAGGGCCCCTGGCCCGTGCGTCGTCTCGACATCGCCGCCATGAAGAAGACCGCCGACCGCGAACTGCGCAACATGGGCATCGTCCTGGACGACCTGGAACAGCCCATCGGCACGCTCTCCGGCGGCCAGCGCCAGTGCGTCGCCATCGCCCGTGCCGTCTACTTCGGCGCCCGGGTGCTGATCCTGGACGAGCCCACCGCCGCCCTCGGCGTCAAGCAGTCCGGCGTGGTGCTGAAGTACATCGCCGCCGCCCGCGACCGCGGCCTCGGCGTCATCTTCATCACCCACAACCCGCACCACGCCTACATGGTCGGCGACCACTTCAGCGTCCTGCGCCTGGGCACCATGGAGCTCACCGCCTCGCGCGACCAGGTCAGCCTCGAGGAGCTCACCAACCACATGGCCGGCGGCGCCGAACTCGCGGCCCTCAAGCACGAGTTGTCCCAGGTGCGCGGCGTCGACGTCGACGAGCTGCCGGAGGAGAAGGACCTCACCGCACCCGTGGCGGCCTCGGACGAGGGCAAGTCCTGAGGCGCCCGTAGGAGGACCGGACGGGAGCGTCCGCCGCCGACAGGCGGCGACGCTCCCGCGGTCGTTCGGCGACGATGACCGGCCGCACCCGTGCCGGCGCGATCCCCGTCACGAGAGTCGTCCCGCCTGGCCGCGTCTTCGGCCTCCCGCGGAACCGGTCGCGCGGCGCGGACGTTCCCCTCACAGAGGGCCCGGACGGAAGACGTGCCGGGCAGGGCCGGGAGGGTGAGATGCGGGAAGAGCGCCGGGCGGAGCACCCGGAAGAGCAGCAGGCGGACGCACTGCGGACGGTCGAGCAGCAGACGAACGAACTGCAGGCGGACGAACTGCAGGCGGACGGGGCGGAGGCAGGGCGCCGGGCCCGGTTCGGATCGCTGCCGGAGCGGGTGGACCCGCAGGATCTGGTGGAGGAGCGGCCGGCGACCCCGCGCGACCCGGATCGCGACGCCTACGACCCGGACCAGGTCGCGATCCGCTACGGCCTGTGAGCACGCGGAGGGCGGCCGGCGCCACGGGCGTGTTCCGCCCCGGCCCCGGCCGCCCTCACCCGGCTGTTCGGCGGGGCGTCAGGATCCCCGGACCTCCGCGATCGTCACCGGCCGGTGCTCGTGCAGGGACAGCGTGCACGCGTCGGCGATCCAGCCCGCCTCCAGCGCGTCCTCGATCGTGCAGGGCGAGGGGCGGGTCCCGGCCACGACCTCGGTGAACGCGGTGAGTTCGGCGCGGTACGCGGCGGTGAAGCGGTCCATGAAGAAGTCGTGCGGGACGCCGGCCGGGAAGGTGACCCCGGGCTCCACCGAGCGCAGCGGCAACTTGTCCTCCAGACCCACGGCGATCGAGTCGGTGAAGCCGTGGATCTCCATCCGCACGTCGTAACCCCGGGCGTTGTGGCGGGAGTTGGACACCACCGCGATCGTGCCGTCGTCGAGGGTGAGGATCGCGCCGGTGGTGTCGGCGTCGCCCGCCGCCTTGATGTAGTCCGCGCCCCGGTTGCCGCCGACCGCGTACACCTCGCTCACCTCGCGGCCCGTGACCCAGCGGATGATGTCGAAGTCGTGCACGGAGCAGTCCCGGAAGATGCCGCCGGAGGCGGCCACGTACGCGGCCGGCGGCGGGGCCGGGTCCAGGGTGGTCGAGCGAACCGTGTGCAGCGTGCCCAGCTCACCGGCCAGCACGGCGGCCCGCGCGGCCACGAAGCCCGCGTCGAAACGGCGGTTGTAGCCGATCTGGATCGGCACCGGACTGCCCTGGACGGCCTTGAGCACCTCGACGCCCTCGGCCATCGTCCGGGCCACGGGCTTCTCGCAGAAGACGGGCACGCCCGCCTCGACGGCGGCGAGGATCAGGCCAGGGTGGGCGTCGGTCGCCGCGGCGATCACGACGCCGTCGATCCCGGCGGCCAGCACCGCCTCGGGGGAGTCCGCGACCTCGGCGCCGAACCGCTCGGCGGCGGTCTTGGCGGCCTCGGCGAACGGATCGGCCACGACGAGCGACTCGACGGCGTCGAGTCCGGAGAGGGTCTCGGCGTGGAAGGCGCCGATGCGGCCGAGGCCGAGGATTCCGATGCGCATGGGGGTGCAGCTCCTTGAGGGTCTTGCGGGCAGGGAACGGACGGGGAGGGGACAAGGGGGGCGAGGGGAGGGGACGAAGGGACGGGGCGGGCCGCGGGCGGACGTCTAGTCGAGTCCGCCGAGGACGTTCTGGTCCCAGTCGATCACCGATCCGGTGACCACGCCGGACCGGTCCGACAGGAGGAGGACGACGAAGTCGGCGATCTCGTCGGGCCGGCCCAGCCTGCCCATCGGCAGCCGTGCCGCGGCCTGCTCGCGCCAGTCGTCGCCCGCGCCGTGGAAGGCCCGCTGCGTGGCGTCCTCGCCCTCGGTGGCCGTCCAGCCGATGTTCAGGCCGTTGATCCGGATCCGGTCGAAGCGGTGGGCGTGCGCCGCGTTGCGGGTGAGGCCCATGAGCCCGGCCTTGGCGGCGACGTACGGCGCGAGGAAGGACTGTCCGCCGTGCGCCGAGGAGGTGATGACGTTGACGATCGTGCCGGGGGCCTTGCGCGACACCATGTCCGCGACCGCGGCCTGCATGGCGAAGAACGGCGCCCGCAGATTGATCGCGATGTGCCGGTCGAACAGCTCGGGGGAGGTGTCCAGCAGCGTGCCCCGGTCGGTCAGCCCCGCCGAGTTCACCAGGCAGTCGATCCGTCCATGGGCCGCCACCGTCTCGGCCACCGACGCCCGCGCCTGTTCGGCGTCCGCCAGGTCGGCCTGGACGAACAGGGCTTCGCCGCCCGCGGCGGTCAGCTCCGCCACCAGTGCCTCGCCCGGCTCACGCCGCCGTCCGGTGACGGCCACCAGGGCGCCCGCACCGACCGCGGCCCGCGCGACGGCCGCGCCCACGCCCTGGCTGCCGCCGTTGACGAGGACGACCTTGTCGTCGAGAAGTCCCATGTACGGGGGTTCCTTTCAGCTGGTGCGCCGTGCGGCGCCGGCCCGCAGCGCGTCCCGGAGGGCCTGCGGGGTCCACTCCTCGCGCAGCGCCTGCCGTACGAGGTCCGCCTGCGAGGGCGGGGCCAGGCCGTCGACCGGCGGATCGGCGTCGAGGTTCGTGGGGAAGGGATATGCCTCGGCGCTCGCGGCGACGACCCGCTCGAGCCACTCCTCGCCCGCACCGCGCGACCTGCGGCCGAGCAGCACGGGGAAGACCGCGTTCACCACCGCCTCCCGGTCCACGGTCTCCATCGCGCGCCCGAAGGCCGAGGACACCTGGAGCAGATTGGCCGTCCGGCGCACGTCGGCCGTGCGGTTGGCGCCCGCGGCGTGGAAGACGGCCGGGTTGAAGAACACGGCGTCGCCCTTGGCCAGCGCCAGCTGCACGTGCCGTTCCGCGAAATAGTCCTGGAACTCCGGCCGCCGCCACGCGAGATAGCCGGGCTCGTAGGTCTGCGAGTACGGCAGGTACAGCGTGGGCCCGGACTCCACGGGCATGTCGCAGTGGGCGACCGCGCCCTGGAGGGTGAGCACGGGGGAGAGACGGTGGACGTGCGCCGGATAGGCGGCGGCCGCCCGGTCGGAGAGGAACCCGAGGTGGTAGTCGCGGTGCGGGCTCTGCGCCGCGCCGCCCGGGTTGACGACGTTGACCTGCGAGGTCACCTGGTAGCCGGGGCCGAGCCAGGCGCGGGCGACCAGGGCGAGGACGTCGCTCGCGTAGTAGTCGGCGAACGCCTCCGGGTCGTGGAGGGCGGCCTTCTCCAGGGCGTTCCAGACGCGGTCGTTGGCGCCGGGCTTCGCGAAGTGGTCCCCCGGCGGTCGCCCCCGAGGCGTGCTGCGCGGCGATCAGCGCGTCGAAGACGGCCGTCAGCCGGTCGACGACCGCCGCGTCCGGGAAGGCGTCGCGCAGCACGACCACGCCGGGTCCGTCGGAGAAGGCCCGCACCAGCTCGGCGCGGATGGCGCGGCCGCCGTCACCGGCCGCCGCCCGCAGCCGGGCGCTGTCGTAGACGAGGACGTTCCCCTCGACGGCCGAGGCGTGCGGGAAGTCGGCGAGGTCGGTCGTGCGCTCGACGAGCGAGCGGAACACGTCCAGGTCGCAGTCCTGCCCGGTCAGCCAGGCGGAACCCGGCACGGAGGTGAAGGACATCGGCGTCCCTTCGGTGACAACGGCGGCTCAGCCCTGCCATTCTTGTCATGACAAACCCGTCGAACAACCAGCAGGCGGCCGTCAAAAACCCCTCAAGCCGATGCCGAGGAGTCTTCCGTGGGTCACCCTTTCCCGCTCCGCGAGATCGCACGTCAGGCCGGTCTGAGCGAGGCGACCGTCGACCGGGTGCTCAACGGCAGGGGCGGGGTGCGGGAGTCCACCGCGCAGGAGGTGCGCCGGGCCATCGCCGACCTCGACCGCCAGCGCACCCAGGTCAGGCTCGTCGGCCGCGCCTTCATGATCGACATCGTGATGCAGGCGCCGGAACGATTCACCACCGCCGTCCGCTCCGCCCTGGAGGCCGAGCTGCCGTCGCTGCACCCGGCGGTGCTGCGCTCGCGGTTCCACTTCCGGGAGACCGGCCCGGCGGGGGAACTGGTCGCGACCCTGGACCGGATAGCCCGGCGCGGCTCCCAGGGGGTGATCCTCAAGGCGCCCGACGTCCCCGAGGTCACCGCGGCCGTCGGCCGGCTGGTGGCCGCCGGGATCCCCGTCGTCACGCTGGTCACCGACCTGCCCGCCAGCGCCCGGCTCGCCTATGTCGGCATCGACGACCGCGCGGCCGGCGCCACCGCCGCCTATCTCACCGGCCAGTGGCTCGGTGACCGGCCCGGCCATGTCCTCACCAGCCTGAGCAGCGGGTTCTTCCGCAACGAGGAGGAGCGCGAGATGGGCTTCCGCGGCGTGATGCGGGCCCGGCACCCGCAGCGGGCGCTCGTGGAGATCGTCGGCGGGCAGGGCCTGGACGCCACCCAGTACGACCTCGTGCGCGGCGCACTGGAGCGGGACCCGCTGATCCGCGCGGTCTACTCGATCGGCGGCGGCAACATCGCGACCCTGCGCGCCTTCGCCGACCTCGGACGGACGTGCGCGGTGTTCGTCGCCCACGACCTCGACCAGGACAACACCCGGCTGCTGAGCGAGCACCGGCTGTCCGCCGTCCTCCACCACGACCTGCGCCACGACGTGCGCGAGGCCTGCCACACCGTGATGCGGGCGCACGGCGCGCTGCCGCCGGCCGGGCTCCGGCCGCCGTCGGCGATCCAGGTCGTCACCCCGTACAACATGCCGCCCCGGGCGGCGGCCGGCTGACGCGGGCCCCCGCCCCGGG
>NZ_JBEPBI010000099.1:0-26789 GCF_040299045.1 Streptomyces sp. NPDC001027 | reverse complement strand
GAGAGCGCTTCGTTCACACCGAAGAGGTCACTGGTTCGAACCCAGTATCGCCCACCGGAACGTCGGCCCGTCTGCGAATCCCGCAGACGGGCCGAAGTCGTTTTCCCAGCGATCCACACACCGTGCACGCGAAACGGCGTGCGGTGCGTGCGGCCCGAAACGGGCGTGCGGTCCGTGCGTCACGAACGGTGCGCGGGTCCGTGCGGCCCGAAGCGCAGTGGGTTCCCAACGGTCCGCGGTACGTGCAGCACGAACCGCACGCCGTTCATGCGGCCTCGACGTGCCTCGCCCCTCGGGCCGCCCGGCCCGCAACCCGCAAGGCCACAGCCTCGCGTCGGCACTCTCCCCGTCGGCGGAGCCTCGCCGACGCTCTTCCCGTCGGCTACGTGTCGCCGCTCCGTCCCCGTCCGTTCCGCCTCGGCGGCTCACTCCCCCCACGGTGCCGGGACGCCGCCGGCCTTCGCGTATTCATCCGTCGAGCGGTCCCGCCCCGCGTCTCCTGTCCGGCGGTTGTCCAGGGCCCCGCCCGACCGCCCCGCCCGATCGCCTTGCCCTAGGCCGCGGTGACCCACCTCGGGCCGTCGGCGGTCAGCGGTCCGGTCGCCTCGTCCCGTGCGCTCGCTTCCGGTCCGCAGGCTCCCCTCCTCGGCCCCCGTGGTAAACCTCCGCTCGCGAACCCCGCCCCTGGCTCTCAACTCATCCACCCAGCCGCGCCCTTCGCCACGCCCGCCTCTCATGTCCCTTCGGCACAGCCGGATTTGGGCGGCCGGTGAAGCGTGAGCAACTCGTTCCAGTCGTCCGATCCTCCGAACGACCCGTCCTGACCAGGGAGTTCGCAGCCGTCGGGCCAGGTGTGACCGGTTCTGACCGCGCCCTGCCGGTTTGCCTGCTCGCAAGAAAATCCTGTCCGAATCATTGACGGTCTCTCAACCCCCTCGTACCTTGTGCCAGCAAGCGCTTTCTTGAAACGATTCATGCAAGCGGCAACGACGCTGCGGGGAGGGGCCCGACTGTGGGAACCAGCAGGAATGTTGAGAGGCGAACGATCCTGAAGGCGGCCGGAGCCACGGCGGCCACGCTCGGGCTGGCCGCGACGACCGGGTGCGGGGGGGACAGCGAGACCTCGGCGGACGGGACGGTGACGATCCGTTACGCCTGGTGGGGTGGCGAGCCGCGCACGATTGCCATCAAGAAGTCGATCGCGCTCTTCGAGAAGAAGTATCCGAAGATCAAGATCAAGCCCGAATTCACCGACTACGAGGCGTTCTGGGAGAAGTTCCAGACCCAGGCCTCCGGCGGGAATCCGCCGGACGTTTTCCAGAATGCGGTCGGATTCCTGCGCAAGTACGACAAGCGCGGCGTTCTGATGGACCTCAAGGCGCAGGCGGACGCGGGAAACCTGAACCTGAAGAACTTCCGCAACGGCGTTCTGGCGAACGGTCAGGTCGACGGCAAGCAGATCGGCATACCCGTCGGGGCCAACACCATGGCGCTCGTGATCGACCAGAAGGCCTTCAAGAAGGCGGGCGTCGAGGCGAAGTTCGGCTGGACATGGAACGACTACTTCGCCGCGCTGCAGACGATCCAGGACAAGCTGAAGATCGCCGGTGACACCGGCTACTTCGGCATCATGTACCTCTACGACCTGTATCTGCGCCAGAACGGCAAGGCCTTCTTCACCGACAGCGCTCTCGGCTTCACCGAGGCCGATCTGACCCAGTGGTGGGAGGACGGCTACAAGCGCGTCAAGTCCGGACTCGTCGCCGATCCCAAGAAGATCGAGCAGGTCAAGCCGAAGTCGGGTCTCTCGGCCGGACTCGCCGCCTCCGAGTTCACCTGGGACAACTTCTCCATCCGCTACCAGGGCGAGGGCGAGTCGGACTACGGGCTCGCGCCGATCCCTACCACGGACGGCAAGAACACCGGCCAGTACCTCGGTTCGCTGATGCTGAGCGCCTTCTCGGGGACCAAGCACCCCAAGGAGGTCGCCCAGTTCATCGACTTCATGGTCCACGACCCCGAGGTCGGCAAGATCATGGGCTACGACCGCGGCATCCTCGCCACTACCGAGCAGTACGACGCCTTCAAGCCGACCGACCCCAACAACAAGGGCGTCGCGGCCTACGAGGACGAGGTCGCCAAGGCCGGGGTGCTCGGCAAGATCACCCCGCACCCTTCCGGCGCGGACGTCGTCGAGGCGGCCTTCCTGCGGCTCGGCGCTGAGGTCGCCCAGGGCAAGACCAAGCCGGCCGACGCGGCGAAGGCGCTGTTCAGCGAGGCCAAGGCCGCGTTCGCGGGCTGAGGGGACGTACCACCATGACGCTCGTCAAGGAAGCGCCCGTGCGCCCGGCGAAGAAGCGGTCCGCCGCTCCTGTCGCCGGGCGGCGGGGGCGGCGCCGCGAGAACCTCGCCGGCTACCTCTTCATGTCGCCGTGGATCGCGGGGTTCCTGCTGCTCACCGCGGGGCCGATGATCGCGTCGCTCTACTACGCGTTCACCAGCTACAACCTGTTCACGCCGCCCAAGTGGGTGGGCCTGGACAACTTCACGACGATGTTCCAGGACCCGCGCTGGCAGAAGTCGGTCGAGGTCACGCTCAAGTACGTCGTCGTGGCGACGCCGCTGAAGCTGCTCCTCGCGCTCGGGGTGGCGCTGCTGCTCGCGCAGAAGCGCCGCGGACAGGCCCTGTACCGGGCCGCGTTCTACATGCCGTCGCTCATCGGGGCCAGCGTCTCCGTGGGCTTCGTGTGGCGGGCGCTGTTCTCCGACGACGCCGTGGTGGACCGTACGCAGAAGATCTTCGGGGTCGACGTCGGCGGCTGGATCGGCAATCCGGACTATGTCCTGTACTCCCTGGTGGCGTTGAGCATCTGGCAGTTCGGCGCGCCGATGGTCATCTTCCTGGCCGGGCTCAAGCAGGTGCCGCAGGAGCTGTACGAGGCCGCCGAGATGGACGGGGCGGGCCCCCTGCGGCGGTTCTGGAACATCACCCTGCCGATGATCTCCCCGGTGCTGTTCTTCAACGTGCTGCTGGAGTCCATCCACGCGTTCCAGGTGTTCGGCTCGGCCTACGTGGTCTCCGACACCCGGTGCGGACCGGCCGACGCCACTCTCGTCTACACCTGCTACCTGTACCAGAAGGGCTTCAAGGAGGCCCAGATGGGCTTCGCCTCCGCGATGGCCTGGACGCTGGTGGTGGCGGTGGCGCTCGTCACGGCGGTCCTGTTCTGGTCGCAGAAGAAGTGGGTGCACTACGAGGAGGCCGCCAAGTGAGCACTGCCACCAGTCCTGTCACGCGCACGGCGGGCGAGCGGCGGCGCGCGGGATCACTCGTCTGGCACGCAGGCGCCCTGCTCGTGCTCGCGGTCGTCCTCTACCCGGTGATCTGGGTGCTCGGCGCCTCGTTCAAGCCGAGCAAGGACATCATCGCCAGCCTCGACCTGCTGCCGGCCAAGCCGGTCTGGGCCAACTTCTCCGGGCTGGCCGACGGCATCTCCGGCATCTCCATCGGCAGCTTCTTCACCAACTCCCTGCTGTACGCGGTCCTGGCCGTGGTCGGCGTGGTGCTCTCCAGCTCGCTGACGGCGTACGCCTTCGCCAAGATCAGGTTCGCCGGCCGGAACCTGCTGTTCACGCTGATGATCGGCACCCTGCTGCTGCCGTACCACGTGCTGCTCATCCCGCAGTACGTGCTGTTCCGCAACCTCGGCTACATCGACACGCTCGTGCCGCTCGTGGCGGGCAAGTTCCTGGCCACGGAGGCGTTCTTCGTCTTCCTGATGGTGCAGTTCATGCGCGGACTGCCGCGGGAGCTGGACGAGGCCGCGAAGCTCGACGGCTGCGGGCACTTGAGGACCTACTGGTCCGTCGTGCTGCCGCTGAGCCGCCCCGCCCTCATCACCAGCGCCATCTTCACCTTCATCAACGCGTGGAACGACTTCATGGGGCCGCTGATCTACCTCAACACCCCCTCCAAGTACACCGTGTCGTTGGGCCTGATGATGTTCCGCGACCAGGAGGGCATCTCCAACTACGGCAGCATGATCGCGATGTCGCTGGTGGCGTTGGTGCCGGTCATCGCCTTCTTCATGGCCTTCCAGCGCTATCTCATCGACGGAATGGCGACCTCCGGACTGAAGGGCTGAGGCGGTCACCATGGCGCAGACAGGGGTGAAGGCGCGTTCCGCGCGCAGGGAGTCGGTGTTCGGCGAGCGCTTCGCGGTCTTCGCCGAGTGTCTGCTCACCGGGGTGTGGATCGCCGTGGCCTGTCTCGGGGTCGTCACCTATCCCGCGGCCTTCGCGGCGGGCGCGCGGCATCTGCGACGCCGTACGCGCCACGAGAGCGGCGGCCTGCGGGAGTTCGCCGCGGACTTCCGGGCGGCGGTGCGCGGCGGATGGGTCGTCGGGCTCGCCGGCTGGGCGGCGGCCGCCGCGGTCTGGACGGACGTCCTGGCGGTGCGGGCCGGTCTTCCCGGCGGGCCGTTCGTCGGGGCCGTCGGCGTCCTCGCTCTGATCGGGCTGGCCGTGGCCCTGCTGCGGGCGGCGGCCGTCTGGACGCCGGGCGCCCCCTGGCGGGCGCTGATCGCGGACGCCGGGCGGCGGACCGTGCTCGACCCCGCCGGGTCCTTCCTGGTCGTCTGCGGTCTGGCTGTCGTCGCGGTGTCCGCACTGTTCGTCCTGCCCCTGGCGGTCCCGGTCCTCGGGGCCGTCGCGGCGGCGGCCGTCGCCGTCGAGCAACGGTACCGGCGCCGCTGACGGCAGCGCTGCGCTCCATCTCGGGTCGGCGCCACGGGCGCCGCACCTCCATCTGCCATGCCCCTGACTACCTTGCCTGTCGCACGGAAAGGAAAGGCCATGTCCCCCATCCCCCGCAGGTCACTCCTCAAGGCGGCCGCCGTCGCCGGCGCCGCCGCGCAGTTCAGCTGGGCCCTGGGCGCCAAGGACGCCGACGCCGCGCCGAGAGCCGCGGCCGCGGACGCGGATCCGGTGACCCTGGACTGGCTGGAGGACGGCGGCCTCGGCGCCGCCCCCGGCTCCACCCTCGGCGTGCCCTGGCCCATGGGCGCCTACCGGGAGGACCAGACCTTCGCGCTGACCGACGCCGCCGGCAAGGACGTCCCCGTACAGTCCTGGCCGATCGCCTACTGGCCGGACGGCTCCCTCAAGTGGACCGCGCACGCCGTGAGTTCGGGATCGGGCAAGCTCACCCTCGCCGCGGGCGCACCGGCCGCTCCCGCCAAGAAGGTCACCGTCGACAAGCGGGGCGGCGCCATCGACGTGTCGACGGGCGTCATCACGGCGAGGATCGGCACGTCGGGCGCCACCCTGATCAAGTCCGTCACCCGCGGCTCTGCCGAGATCGCCAGAAACGGCCGACTGGTGCTGATCCGGCAGCCCGAGATCGAGGACGAGGACCAGGGCGCCGTCAAGACCGAGCGATTCGAGGGCGCCGTCGACAAGGTCACCGTCGAGCAGTCGGGCCCGGTCCGCGCGGTCGTCCGCATCGACGGCAAGCACCGCAGGGGCAGCCGCAGCTGGCTGCCGTTCTCCATCCGTCTCTACTTCTACGCGGGCGCCGACTCCTTCCGCATGGTGCACACGATCACCTACGACGGAACCCAGGAGCCCGGCAAGGCGAGCGGCGACTTCATCCGGGGCCTCGGCGTCCGCTTCACCGTCCCGATGCGCGACGAGTCCTACGACCGACACATCCGCATCGGCGGCGAGGGCGCCGGCCTGCTGCGCGAGGCGGTCAAGGGCATCACCGGCCTGCGCCGCGACCCCGGCGCGGCGGTGCAGGCCGCCCAGTACGCGGGCCGGAAGGTGCCCGACCCCGCCACCTGGGACCAGCGGGTCACGACCCGCCTCCAGTACATCCCCGAGTGGGGCGACTACACCCTCTCCCAGCTCTCCGCCGACGGGTTCACCCTGCGCAAGCGCACCAAGAAGGGCCACGGCTGGATCGGCGCCGGCGGCGGCAGGCGGGCGTCCGGCTTCGGGTACGTCGGCGGCGTGAGCGGCGGGTTCTCCTTCGGCCTGCGGGACTTCTGGGAGAAGCACCCCGCCCAGCTCGACGTCCGCGACGCGCACACCGACGCCGCCGAGGTCACCCTCTGGCTCTGGTCGCCCGAGGCGCAGCCCATGGACCTGCGCTTCTACCACGACGGCATGGGCCAGGACACGTTCCCCGAACAGCTCGAGGGCCTCAACATCACCTACGAGGACTACGAGCCCGGCTTCGGCACCCCCTACGGCATCGCCCGCACCTCCGAACTCCTCTTCTGGGCCAACGAGTCGACGCCGACGCCGGAGCAGCTCGCCGAACAGGTGGAGGCCGTCCGGGTGCTGCCGCAGCTCGCGGCCCCGCCCAAACAGCTCATCAAGGCGAAGGTGTTCGGCCCGGGCCTGTACTCCGAGCCGGACCGCTCCACCCCCGCCAAGGCGAAGATCGAGGACCACCTCGACTTCCTCTTCACCTACTACAAGGGACAGGTGGAGCAGCGCCGCTGGTACGGCTTCTGGGACTACGGCGACATCATGCACACCTATGACACCGTCCGGCACCAGTGGCGGTACGACATCGGCGGCTACGCCTGGGACAACTCGGAGCTGTCGCCGGACCTGTGGCTGTGGCTCGCGTACCTGCGCTCCGGCCGCGCGGACATCTTCCGCTTCGCCGAGGCGATGACCCGGCACACCGGCGAGGTCGACGTCTACCACCTCGGCAAGTGGGCGGGCCTGGGCACCCGGCACGGCGTCCAGCACTACGCCGACAGCGCCAAGCAGCAGCGCATCGCGAACACCACGTACCGCCGCTACTACTACTTCCTGACGGCCGACGAACGCGTCGGCGACCTGATGCACGCCAACGTCGACTCCGACGAGACGTTCCTCGCCCTCGACCCGCTGCGCAAGATCCGCACCGAGCCGTACACGCCCGACCGGCACGCCCTGTCCATCGGCTTCGGCACCGACTGGAGCGGTCTGGTGTCGGCGTGGCTCACCGAGTGGGAGCGCAAGGGCCCCAAGTGGGAGAAGGCCAGGGCGCGCGTCCTGTCCACCATGGAGACGATCGCCGCCCAGCCCAACGGGTTCGTCCAGGGCAGCGGCCTGTACGACCTGGACACCGGCAGGTTCGCCGTCGCCGACAAGCCCAAGGTCGAGGTCTCGCACCTGTCGGCCGTCTTCGGCCTCAACGAGCTGTGCGCCGAGCTGATCCACCTGGTCGACATGCCGAAGTTCAACGAGGCCTACTTCGACTACTGCCGCTACTTCAACGCCACGAAGGCGGAACAGGCGGCCCGTTACGGCTCCAACTTCGGCACCCTGCTGCTGTTCCAGGGCCACTCGCGCCTCGACGCCTACGCCGCCGTCCAGACCGGCGACGCGGCGCTCGCCAAGCGGGCGTGGACGAAGTTCTACAGCTCCGACGGCTACACCGAGTCCTCGCCGTGGAAGACGGAGCCGCTCAGCGGCCCCGCCACCCTGGTCGCGGGCAGCGAGGCCGCCTGGGTCGCCACGAACGACACGGCGCTCTACGGCCTCGCCGCCATCGAGAACCTGGCGCTGCTCGGCGACAAGATGCCGTGACGCACGTCCGACCCGGCCCGGGAGCCGTCGCGGGGATGTCCCGTGACGGCTCCCGGGCCGGTACTCCTACCGCATGCGGTCCAACACCTCCCGCACCCGCCGGACGTCCCGCAGCCGCTGCTCGTACGTCGCGCCGAGGACGAGCAGCAGCAGTCCGGCGAGGGCGGGCGGCGCCCAGCGCGGCAGCGCGTCGCCCACCTGGGCGATATACGGGGCGAGTTGGTGCAGCGCGTCCAGCGTGAGCACCGAGCCGCCCAGCACCAGCGGCGCCTGCAGCCGATGCCGGGCGCCGAGCAGGGTGAGCGCCAGCGCCGTCGCGCCCAGCAGCAGCGGGCGGGTCCACGCCGGGTCGTACCAGGTGACGGCGAGGCTGGGCACGAGCGTGGCGGCGAGCCCGGGACCGTACGCGGTCCAGGACGACGTGTGCGGGTCCTTGCGCCGGCGCTGGACGCCCACGACGAGCGCCAGCAGCGTCGCCGGCAGCGTGTACGCCTCCGGCATGTCCACCCGCCAGGCGGCCAGCCGCACCCACGAGGCCAGGAGGAAGAGCACCGCGGCCGCGTGAGCGGCGAAGCGGCGGTCCGGACGGACGGCCGTGCCCGCGGCGATCACCGCGCACAGCGACAGCACCAGCGCGAGCACGGGCAGGTCGAGCACCGCGAGGCCGATGGCGACGAGACCCGCGACGCCGCCCGTCGCCTCGACCGCGAGCGTGGTGGCCGTATCGCCGGTCCGCGCCGCGACCAGCGCCGCGGCGGCCGGGACCAGCAGCACCAGCAGCGCGACGTGCTCCGGCCGCCAGCCGGCGGCGGCGCCCGCCGCGCAGGCCAGGGCCGTGGCGTAGCCGAGGGCGGCGGCCGCGGACACCGGCGTCGAGCGCCCACGCCATGCGGCTGCCGCGCACACCGCGGTGAGCGCGCCGAGCACGGTGAGCGTGGCGGGCTCGGCGGCCAGCGAGAGCAGAGCGAGACCGAGCGACGAGCCCAGGGCGAGCGCGGTGGCCGTCCGCGACGCCGGCGCCAGCAGGGCCAGCGTCAGCAGACTCTGCACCGACAGGCCGACGGCGTAAGGGAGTTGCAGGGCCGCAGGGGTGACGAGCACGGCGGCCCACGTCAGCGTCAGCGCGCCGGTCAGGGCCCGGGGCCGCCACGCGTCGCCGCGGACCGCGCTCGCCGTGACCGCGGCGACCGCGGCGACCGCGAGGAGGACGAGAGGGACTGTCACGGCGTGCGGGGGCCAGAAGGCGTCCGTCGCCACCGCGGCGCGGGCGTCGGCGGGGACGCCGGACCACACGCGCCCGAGCCACGCCGTCGGCCCCAGCAACGCCACGGCGACGGCCGGCGCAGACCACAGCACGGCGCCCGCCTGCACGACGCCGGAGGCCAGGGCGAAGCCCCGGCGCAGCGCCTGCGGTCCGCGGACCGCGGCCAGAAGGGCGATCCCGCAGACCAGATACGCCGGCGCCGCCCACTCGCCGGGCAGCGACACCCGCAGGACGCCGCCCAGGCCGACGACCGCGCACAGCGCGCCGGCCGTCGCCGTGCCCGTCGCGAGGCCCGCCCCCGGGGCGGACCGGGTCACCCCCAGCGCGATCGCCGCCGCGAGGGCGAGAAGCGCGGCGGCACGTGCCGCGGCGCCCGGACCGGCCGCGTCCACCGAGAGCAGGCCCGCCGTCAGCACGCCCCAGCCGCCCGTCCCGGCCGCGCACACCACGGCGACCGGACGCACCGTCCGCTCGGCGGCCCGCAGCGCCACCGCCGCGTCGAATGCGGCCGTCAGCAGCACCGCGACCGTGATCGTGTGCGGACCGCCGTCGGCCGCCACTGCCCAGAGCGGCAGCGCGAACTGAGCGACCGTCAGGGCGGCCGGCCGGGGCAGTCGCAGCGCGGCCGAGCCCGGCAGCGCGGCGAGGGCCGTGCCGTACAGCGCCCACAGCGCCGCGAGCGCGGTGAAGGCGACCGCCGCGTACGTCGTCCCGTCCGCCGCCGGGAACGCGGCCTCGTACAGGGCGTACGCGTCCAGCGACGTCAGCGCCAGACCCAGGCCCGCGACCGCCTCGGCGGTCGAACGCAGCCGTCGCCGCAGCAGCGGCACGGGCGCGCACAGCACCGCAAGGGTGACCGCTCCCAGCACCGCGGAGCGACCGACGATGCCGAGATGACCCCAGCTGACCAGGGTGAACACCATCGCCGCGACGGTGAGCAGGACCCCGCCGAGCAACAGGAGGGCGTTCTGCACGCCCGGGGCGGTGGCCTCGGGCCGGAAGGCCGGAACCGGAGGCGCAGGCGAGCCCGGCGGGACCGGAGCGGTCGGCTGCGCCGGTCCCGCCGACGAGCGCTGCAGGGCGGCGACCAGCCAGGCCCGACGGGTCAGCAACTGGGCCCGGCGGGCGTCCAGTTGCCAGAGCTCCGCGTCGAGCAGCCGCAGCTCGTCGGCCGGGGACGGAATATGCGTCATGCCTGGGAGTGTGGCTCGCGTCACGTGCCGGGGCATGAGCGCACGTACTCAGGGCGTACTCAGATACGGCCTGTCGCCCCCGCTGCCGGGCAGACTCGGCTCATGGACTGGACCCGCTACCGCTTCCGCAGCCTCTGGCCGCTGGACGCGCCGCCCCGGCGTGTGTACGAGGTGCTGGAGCGCGCCGAGGACTACCCGCGCTGGTGGCCCCAGGTGCGCGAGGTGAACCGGATCGACGACACGACCGGCGTCGTCCGCATCCGCTCCCTCCTCCCGTACGACATGACCTTCACCGCGCGTGAGGTGCGGCGTGATCCGGTGGCCGGGGTCCTGGAGACCGCCCTGTGGGGCGACATCGACGGCTGGGCGCGCTGGACGGTCACCGCCGACGGCTCCGGCAGCCTCGCCCGCTACGACCAGGCCGTGGAGGTGAACAAGGCGCTGCTGAGACGGCTCGCCGTGCCGGGGCGGCCGGTGTTCCGCCTCAACCACCGGCTGATGATGCGCGCCGGGCGGCGCGGTCTGACGGCGTACCTGGAAGCGGTTTGAAGGAAGCGTGCGGGGACCTGTATTGTTCAGTGCGTTCCCGGGCGATTAGCTCAGTGGGAGAGCGCTTCGTTCACACCGAAGAGGTCACTGGTTCGAACCCAGTATCGCCCACCGGGAGAGGCCGGTCCGCATCGAGCGGACCGGCTTTTTCGTGTCCGGACGCAGACCGGACGAGTCGCCGCACCCGCCCGTGCGCCGGTCACGGCCCTAGGCAGCCGCCGGCATCTCGGGCCGCAGGGGCCATGACGTGTCCACCGTCTCCGGGGAGCCGCTGCGCGCGAACCAGGCCTGCAGCCCCCGCGCCTGAGCGGCGTGCCAGGACGTCTGCAGGGCGTGCAGCTCGGCCGGGGACAGGCGCTCCAGACGCGCGGCGAAACGGCGCCCCACCGCGCGCACGACCTCGAGGGCGGCGAGCGCGTCGGCCGCCGCGTCGTGCGCCTCCGCCAGGGTCACGTCGTAGTGCGCGCACAGGTCGGTGAGCGTGCGCCGCCCCTTGCGGTACCGGTCCAGTTGCTTGTCAAGGACCCGCGGGTCCAGCACCCGAAGCGGCGTCGCGTCCAGCCAGTGACTCAGCGACGACGCCCGGTGCCTGCGCAGCTCACGGTCGAGCAGCGTCAGGTCGAACGGCGCGTTCATCACCACCAACGGGCGTCCCGCCGCCGCCTGTTCGGTGAGCAGCTGGGCTATCTCGAACATCACCGGAGACGGCCAGCGGCCGTTGCGCTGCAGATGGTCGTCCGTCAGACCGTGCACCTCCGTCGCCCCCGCGGGCACCGGCACGCCCGGGTTCACCAGCCATCGGCTGACCCGCGGCCGCGCCGCCGGCGTGTCCTGGACGACGAGGGCGGCCGACACGATCCGGTCGGTCTCCACGTCGACACCCGTCGTCTCCGTGTCAAATGCGGCCAGAGGGCCCTCGTACCAGTACGTCATCCCAATCCAACCCCTCGTTCACCCACGGCAGCTGACGCACCGTCTTCTGCCAGTTTGGTGATACCCGGGCTGTTTGCGCCGTACGCCGGAAGGACACAACACGAGTACGGGTCTTTGCAGTTCAGCGGCCCGTCACGGGGACGGCTTCGCGGGGAAGGCTGTTGGTCATGGCGATAGCGCAGCCCGAGCGGAGCGGGCTGCTGCCCGAGCGCGCGGGCGTTCAACGCGGCACGCTCGCCACCACCGCCTGCATGGAGACGCTGCAGGTGGGCTATCTGCACGCCGTCGCGGCCGCCGCGGGATGCTCGCTGTCCCAGCCGTTCCCCGACAACGGCATCGACTGGCACGTCAGCCACAGCGCTCCCGGGCACACCGTCGACGACGAGGTCACCATCAAGGTGCAGCTGAAGGCCACCTACCAGGTGCGGCCCGACCCGCCCGGCCACTCCTTCTCCTTCACCCTCGACAACGACCACCTGCGCAAGCTCGCCCGCACCCCCGTGACGGTGCACAAGATCCTGGTCGTGATGATCGTTCCCCGGGCGCGGGAGCAGTGGCTGCGAGCCGGCCACGACCGCCTCGACCTGCGGCACTGCTGCTACTGGGTCAATCTCGCCGGCCACCCGATCACCGGCCGGACCCGCACCACCGTGCGGATACCGACCGCACGCATCTTCGACGACCGGGCGCTGTGCGAGATCATGACGCGAGCCGGGACGGGAGGCAGACCGTGACCCACCGCCCCCTGGACGAGCGTCTGCGGCCGGTGCGGCCGCACCCCGAGGCCCACTGGGACCGGCGCCCCGAGACGGGCGAGGTCGACCCGGCGGTCCTCGGCGCCCTGCTGCGCCGGCACGGCTGGCAGCGGCGCGGCGGAGCCGTCGGACGCTACGGCCGCTGGACCCCGCCCGGCCCCGGCGGCGCGGGGACGAGTCTGCTCGTGCCGGAGAGCCGGGCCTTCCCGGACAGCGACGACCTGCTGGGCGAGGCGCTCCTGGCGCTCTCCCGCAGCGGCACGCCCTCCGCCCGCGAGGTGCTGCTCGGGCTCGTCGTGCCCAGCGACGAGATCCGCTGGTGGCGGGACGCGACCGCCGGGCCCGCCGGGGCCGCCTCCTGGGCCGTCGAGGAGCAGCTGCGCGGCGCGGCCCGCCAGATGCTGCTGGCCGGCGCCCTCGCCACGCGCGCGCGGGCCGGCTACTACGGGGCCCGGCACCGCCGCGCGGCCCTCGCGACCCTGGACGGCGTGTTGGTGGGCTCCGCGGCCGGCGGGCGACGGCTGACGGCCTTCGCGCCGGTCGCCGTCGCGCGCCCGCTCGCCGTGCGGCTGCACCAGGCCCTGTACGCCGTGCGCGAGGCCATCGACTACCAGCGCGCGGCCGGCGCCATGGACGCCTTCGACGGCGCCGTGGAGGCGGGCGCCAGCCGCGAGCTGACCGAGGCGCTGATCGCCCTGGTGCGGGGGACCCAGGGCGCGCGGATCGCCGTCGAGTGGGCGCCCGCGGCCGGGGTCCCCGAGGACTGCGCCCCCGGCGGCGAGCCGGTCGAGTTCTCGCCCGGCGACCTGCCCGTGCTGCGCGAGGCGGGCGCCCGATATCTGCGCGAGGAGCCGTCCGTGCCGGTGCGGATCACCGGCACGGTGGTCCGGATGCGCCGGTCGGGGCCGCGCGGCGAGGGCAGCGTACGACTGCGGGTGCTGGCCGGCGCCGAGATCCCGCACGTCCGGCTGACCCTCGACGAGGAGGACTACCGCATCGCCGGACAGGCCCACCTGGTGGGGCTGCCCGTGCGGGTGCGGGGGCGGCTGGAGAGCCGGGGCGGCTTCCGCAGAGTCACCGGCGCGTGTGAGGTCGTCCCCGTCCAGGTGGACGAGGAGGAGCGGGACCGTCTGCTGAAGTCCCTCCAGGAGAACGTCGACTTCTTCGAGGAGGCCTGCGGAGGGGAGTAGCGCCCGGCCGGGCGGCGGGGGCTGATTTCGCGGTCGGCGGGTGCGGGTCGGTACGATCCCCTATTGCGCGCGCCCTCGGTACGGCGCCCGCATCCGCCTTCAGTCAGGAGAGACCGGTGTCAGACGTCCGTGTGATCATCCATCGCGATTCCGAGCGGGAAGAGCGCACGGTGACGACGGGCACCACGGCCGCCGACCTCTTCGCCGGCGAGCGCTCGATCGTCGCCGCGCGCGTGGCCGGCGAGCTCAGGGACCTGGCGTACGTGCTGCGGGACGGCGAAGAGGTCGAGGGCGTCGAGATCTCCTCCGAGGACGGTCTGAACATCCTGCGCCACTCCACCGCGCACGTGATGGCCCAGGCCGTGCAGGAGCTCTTCCCGGAGGCCAAGCTGGGCATCGGCCCGCCGGTCAAGGACGGCTTCTACTACGACTTCGACGTCGAGAAGCCGTTCACGCCCGAGGACCTCAGGGCCGTCGAGAAGAAGATGCAGGAGATCCAGAAGCGCGGTCAGCGGTTCTCCCGCCGCGTGGTCACCGACGAGGCGGCCCGCGAGGAGCTCGCCGACGAGCCGTACAAGCTGGAGCTGATCGGCCTCAAGGGCTCGGCCTCCTCCGACGACGGCGCGGACGTCGAGGTCGGCGCCGGCGAGCTGACGATCTACGACAACCTCGACGCGAGGACCGGCGACCTGTGCTGGAAGGACCTCTGCCGAGGTCCCCACCTGCCCTCCACCCGCAACATCCCGGCGTTCAAGCTGATGCGCAACGCGGCCGCCTACTGGCGCGGCAGCGAGAAGAACCCCATGCTCCAGCGCATCTACGGCACCGCGTGGCCGACCAAGGACGAGCTGAAGGCGCACCTCGACTTCCTCGCCGAGGCCGAGAAGCGCGACCACCGCAAGCTGGGCTCCGAGCTCGACCTGTTCTCCATCCCCGAGCAGATCGGCTCCGGCCTCGCGGTCTTCCACCCCAAGGGCGGCGTCGTCCGCCGGGTCATGGAGGACTACTCGCGCCGCCGTCACGAGGAGGAGGGCTACGAGTTCGTCTACACCCCGCACGCGACGAAGGGGAAGCTCTTCGAGCAGTCAGGGCACCTGGACTGGTACGCCGACGGCATGTACCCGCCCATGCAGCTCGACGAGGGCGTGGACTACTACCTCAAGCCCATGAACTGCCCGATGCACAACCTGATCTTCGACGCGCGCGGCCGCTCCTACCGCGAACTGCCGCTGCGCCTCTTCGAGTTCGGGACCGTGTACCGGTACGAGAAGTCGGGCGTCGTGCACGGCCTGACCCGCGCGCGCGGCTTCACCCAGGACGACGCGCACATCTACTGCACCCGCGAGCAGATGGCGGACGAGCTCGACAAGACGCTCACCTTCGTCCTCGGCCTGCTGCGCGACTACGGCCTGACCGACTTCTACCTGGAGCTGTCCACCAAGGACCCGGAGAAGTTCGTCGGCTCGGACGACGTCTGGGAGGAGGCGACCGAGACGCTCCGCCAGGTCGCCGAGAAGCAGGGCCTGCCCCTGGTCCCGGACCCGGGCGGCGCCGCCTTCTACGGCCCCAAGATCTCCGTCCAGACCAAGGACGCCATCGGCCGCACCTGGCAGATGTCGACCATCCAGCTCGACTTCAACCTGCCGGAGCGCTTCGAGCTCGAGTACACCTCGCCCGACGGCTCCAAGCAGCGACCGGTCATGATCCACCGAGCGCTGTTCGGGTCGATCGAGCGGTTCTTCGCGGTGCTCCTGGAGCACTACGCGGGCGCGTTCCCGGCGTGGCTGGCACCGGTCCAGGCGATCGGCATCCCGATCGGCGACACGCACGTGGACTACCTGGAGAAGTTCGCCGCGGCGGCCAGGAAGCAGGGGCTGCGGGTCGACGTCGACTCCTCCTCCGACCGGATGCAGAAGAAGATCCGCAACGCCCAGAAGCAGAAGGTGCCCTTCATGGTCATCGCGGGCGACGAGGACATGGCGGGCGGTTCGGTGTCCTTCCGCTACCGCGACGGCTCCCAGGAGAACGGCATCCCGTTCGACGAGGCCATCGCGAAGATCGCGAAGGTCGTCGAGGAGCGCACACAGGTCTGACGCCGTGGTGCGCGGGCCCCCGGGGAGTCGCCCCGGGGGCCCGTCGCCGTCCCGGGGGGGCGCGTGAACCCCGCCGACACTCCGCGAACGGGCGAAGCCATATGCTGCCCTGCATGACGAGTGAGCCGGAGCAGCAGATCGGAGTGGGGACGCAGGACGCGTTCCAGCGCCTGTGGACGCCCCACCGGATGGCCTACATCCAGGGCGAGAACAAGCCGACCGGCCCCGGCGCCGGCGACGGCTGTCCGTTCTGCTCGATCCCGGCGAAGTCCGACGAGGACGGGCTGGTCGTCCGGCGCGGCGAGCACGTGTACGCGGTGCTGAACCTGTACCCGTACAACGGCGGCCACCTGATGACCGTGCCCTACCGTCATGTGGCCGACTACACCGACCTGACCGGGCCGGAGACCGCCGAGCTGGGCGAGCTGACCAAGCAGGCGATGACGGCCCTGCGCCTCGCGTCCGGCGCGCAGGGCTTCAACATCGGCATGAACCAGGGCGCCGTGGCGGGCGCCGGGATCGCCGCCCACCTGCACCAGCACATCGTGCCCCGCTGGGGCGGCGACACGAACTTCATGCCGGTGGTCGGGCACACGCGCGTACTGCCGCAGCTCCTGGCCGACACCAGGAAGATGCTGGCAGAAGCCTGGCCCGCACAGCCTTGACCCGGCAGCACCGTAGTGCGGGCCCGGCCGTCCGTCTCAGCCCGTCCGGCGTTTGAGGACGAGGCTTCTTGAGGGCCGAAAGCGGGGGCCTGGGGGAGCCGCCCCCCAGAGGCACCCGACCGACCCGCGCCGACCCGCGCGAACCAGGGCGACCGCCGCAGGCTCACGCGTCGTAGCTGTCCGCCTTCCTCGGCGAAACGTCCTGGACCGCACCGCTCAGGATCGACGACCGCGAGGTGAACTTGTCGATGTTCACGTCGTGCTCCTTGAGCACCTTGAGCGCTGCCGAGTGCACCACGCGCAGCACCGGCGTGGCCGCCCGCAGGGCGTCGTCGGCCATGAAGCGGTGACGCCAGGGCTGGTCCGCCCAGGCGTGCCGCAGGCCGAAGGGCTCGGGCAGGCCGATCGAGCCGCCGAGCCACTTCAGCAGCGGCGGATACCAGCTGATCGTGGCGCGCGCGGCCACCCGGACGACCTCGTCGGCGGTGACCAGCGGCAGCTTGACCGTCCGGGTCTCCCAGAACCGGACGCTCTTGGCGACCTCCTTGGTCGGGGCCTCGGGCTTGGTGGTGAACAGGCCGTTGACCGGGCCCAGGGCGTGCCCGGTGACCTCGATGCGCAGCGTCTCGTGCAGCACCGTCACCGTGATCAGCATCGTGATGATCAACTGGCCGTCCCACAGCGGCCACTGGACGCCCAGGTAGTGCCGGTCGCCGCCGCCGAACTGCTGGTTGTTGCAGATGTCCTCTATCGCCCGCGGCTTGACCTGATACGCCTCGACGTCGGTGCCCTCCGGCCGCGCGACCGCCTTGGCGTTCTCGCCGACCGGGGTGACGATCCAGTGCCGCACCGTGGGCGGCGGGAATCCGCCGGTCTTCAGGCTCTGCCGGTTGAGCACGGCGAGCTGGTCGTGGATGGCGCGTACGACGGTCCAGCTGCGGAACTCGTGGACGCCCTTGTTCGGGTCGCTCGGCACCAGCTCCTCGGCGAGGTGCCAGGAGCCCCACCGCGTGCCCATGCCGAGTATGCCCTTGGGGCCGGCGTAGAAGACCGAGTTGGACTGCTGCTCCGCGCTGAGCCGTGCCAGGGACTGGCGCAGCTGCTCCGCCGCCGTCTGGTTCGGGCTGGTCGGCACCGCCTCGGGCACCTTGGCGCCGACGCTGCCGCCGGACAGCAGGCTGTCCCAGCGCCCCCGGAGGTCGACCGCGGTGCCCTCGCAGATCCGCTTGGCCAGGAACCAGCCGACCACGGGCGCCACGACGCACCCGCGCGCGTACCATCCCACGGCGCCGGTGAACGGCATCTTGACCAGGAACAGCACGGCGAGCGCGCCCATGGCGACGAGCAGACCGGTGCCGAGGCCGGAGACCCGCTTGTCGTCGAGCTTGCCCATGCTCGCCCGGAGCTGGAAGACCAGCAGCCACACCAGCAGGCCCGGCAGGAACAGCACGCCGCACAGCACCATGACGCCGGTCAGCTTCTGGTCGCGTTCGCGGCGGATGCGGTTGGCGGCGAGGCAGTGCTCGACGACCACCTGCGGCTCGCTGCCGAACGACTGGATGAGCGGCTTGCGGCCGACGCCCAGCATGCGGTCGATCACCGCCTGCGAGAACGCCTCGCCGAGGTTGGGCCGGAAGATCCGGGCCCAGCTGCGGCCGGCGTTGACCGCCGTCTGGTGCCATTCGTTGTCGGCGTTCTTGATGTCCTCCACCGGGTTGTCCCGGTAGGCCGCCGACGCCAGGCCGAACGTCGGTGTCTGCCCTCCGTCGCCCTGTTGCGGCACCTGCGGTCCGAAGATGTCCGCGTAACCGCTGCCAACGGTCATTCCCGCCCCCGATCGCCGCTGCTCTCGCTTCTGCGGCTTTCCCGACTTCCGTGCTCCGCACACCTGTTGATCAGGTCATCAGCGTATCGGCAGGGGCCGACATCCGTCGGCGGACGGCCGAAGCCGCCCACCGAACCGGAAGAACGCCCTCCGTGTGGTGCCGCACCGGCCACTTGGGACCGGCGCGGCGCCAACCGTCAGCCTGCCTCCGCCTGTTGGCGCACCTTCTCGGCGACCTGCGGCGGCATCGGCTCGTGCCGGGCGTACGCGCGGTGGAAGCGGGCCGTGCCGTGCGACAGCGAGCGCAGATCGACCGCGTACCGGCCGATCTCGATCTCCGGCACCTCGGCCCGCACGAGCGTGCGGCTGCCGCTGGTCTGCTCGGTGCCCAGCACGCGTCCGCGCCGCCCCGACAGATCGCTCATCACGGTGCCCACGTACTCGTCGCCCACCAGCACCGACACCTCGGCCACCGGCTCCAGCAGATGGATCCGCGCGTCCGCCGCCGCCTCCCGGAGCGCGAGCGCGCCGGCCGTCTGGAACGCGGCGTCGGAGGAGTCCACCGAATGGGCCTTGCCGTCCAGCAGCGTGATCCGCACGTCCACGAGCGGATGTCCGGCCGCCACCCCCTTGGCGGCCTGCGCCCGGACGCCCTTCTCGACGGAGGGGATGAACTGCCGCGGCACCGAACCGCCGACGACCCGGTCCACGAACTCGATGCCCGAGCCGCCCGGCAGCGGCTCCACCTCGATCTCGCACACGGCGTACTGGCCGTGCCCGCCGGACTGCTTCACATGCCGCCCGCGCCCGGCGGACTTCCCCGCGAACGTCTCCCTCAGCGAGACCAGATGCGGGACGACGTCGACCTGCACGCCGTAACGGGAGCGCAGCCGCTCGAGTGCGACGTCCGCGTGCGCCTCGCCCAGGCACCACAGCACCACCTGGTGGGTGTGCTGGTTGTGCTCCAGGCGCATCGTGGGGTCCTCGGCGACCAGTCGGCCCAGCCCCTGCGACAGCTTGTCCTCGTCGGCCTTGCTGTGGGCCCGGATGGCCAGCGGGAGCAGCGGGTCCGGCATCTGCCAGGGCTCCATGAGGAGCGGGTCGTCCTTCGCGGAGAGGGTGTCGCCGGTCTCCGCGCGGCCGAGTTTCGCCACGCACGCGAGGTCGCCCGCGATGCAGTGGGTGAGAGTCCGCTGCTGCTTGCCGAACGGCGCGGACAGGGCGCCGATGCGCTCGTCGACGTCGTGGTCCTCGTGACCGCGGTCGGCGAGGCCGTGCCCGGAGACGTGGACGGTCTCGTCCGGGTGCAGGGTCCCGGAGAACACGCGGACCAGCGAGACCCGGCCGACGTAGGGGTCCGAGGAGGTCTTCACGACCTCCGCGACCAGCGGACCGTCCGGATCGCAGGACTCCAGCTCCCGCGGCCGGCCGTCGACCGTCGTCACGCGCGGCGCCTCGCGTTCCAGAGGCGTCGGGAAGCCCCTGGTGACCAGTTCCAGGAGTTCGACCGTGCCGAGGCCCTGTCGGGTGCCGTCGGCGGCGGGAGCGGCCGCCAGGACGGGGAAGAAGGCGCCGCGCGCGACGGCCCGCTCCAGGTCGTCGATCAGCGTCTTGACGTCGATCTGCTCGCCTCCGAGATACCGGTCCATGAGGGTCTCGTCCTCGCTCTCGGCGATGATCCCCTCGATCAGCCGGTTGCGGGCCTCCTCGAGGGCGGGCAACCGCTCCTCGTCCGGATCGGACTCCCGGCGTTCGCCGGAGGAGTAGTCGAACAGCGTCCGGGACAGCAGGCCGGTCAGCCCGGTCACCGGCGCGTGCCCGTCGGGCCCCTCGGGGCCGCGCAGCGGAAGGTACAGCGGCAGGACCGCGTCCGGGTCGTCCGCGCCGAAGGCCTCGGCGCAGATCCGCGTCATCTCCTCGAAGTCCGCGCGGGCGGCCTCCAGGTGCGTGACGACGATCGCGCGGGGCATGCCGACGGCCGCGCACTCCTCCCAGACCATGCGGGTCGAACCGTCCACGCCGTCCGCCGCCGAGACGACGAAGAGGGCCGCGTCCGCGGCGCGCAGACCGGCCCTGAGCTCCCCGACGAAGTCGGCGTATCCGGGGGTGTCGAGAAGATTGACCTTGATGCCGTCGAACATGACGGGCACCAGTGAGAGCTGCACCGAGCGCTGCTGCCGGTGCTCGATCTCGTCGTAGTCGGAGACGGTGCCGCCGTCCTCCACGCGGCCCGCCCGGTTCACCGCTCCCGCGGTCAGCGCGAGAGCCTCCACCAATGTCGTCTTGCCCGATCCGCAGTGGCCGACCAGCACCACATTCCGTACGGACGCGGGTCGGTCGGCCGCCGTAGCCCTGCCGGCGGCTCCGGGGTGTTCCTTCGCCTTGTCGCCCATTTCCTTGCCTCCCGTGCACGGTGAGGTCACTGGGGGCGCGGGCGCGACGGCCCCGCGTGCGATGGCGGCTCCGGCGACGCCCGCGGTCCTTCGAGCTTTCCACTCCCGTCACGGCCCGTCCATACGGCGGACGTGACCCGGCCGTGCGCCGGACGCCGTGCGGCCGTGACACGGCGGTGGGGGCCGGGTGCCCGACCGTCGCACGCACACGCGCGTGGCTACGATGGGCCAGTCGGCGGCCAGCAGGGGCCGCACGGCCACACCGACCCTCGGGAAGGCCATGCTGAACAAGTACGCGCGTGCATTCTTCACGCGTGTCCTCACACCGTTCGCCGCGTTTCTCATCCGCCGGGGCGTGAGCCCCGACACGGTCACGCTCCTCGGCACCGCCGGCGTGATCGCGGGCGCGCTGGTCTTCTACCCCCGGGGCGAGTTCTTCTGGGGCACGATCGTGATCACGCTCTTCGTGTTCTCCGACCTCGTCGACGGCAACATGGCCCGCCAGCTCGGCCGCACCAGCCGCTGGGGGGCCTTCCTCGACTCCACGCTCGACCGGGTCGCCGACGGCGCGATCTTCGGCGGCTTCGCGCTCTGGTACGCGGGCCACGGCGACGACAACGCCCTGTGCGCCGTCTCGATCTTCTGTCTGGCCAGCGGTCAGGTGGTGTCGTACACCAAGGCCCGCGGCGAGTCGATCGGCCTGCCGGTCGCCGTCAACGGGCTGGTGGAACGCGCCGAACGCCTGGTGATCTCGCTGGTCGCGGCGGGACTCTCCGGTCTGCACGCGTTCGGCGTGCCCGGTATCCAGGTGCTGCTGCCGATCGCGCTGTGGATCGTCGCCGTCGGCAGCCTCGTCACGCTGATCCAGCGCGTCGTCACGGTCCGCCGCGAATCCGCCGAGGCCGAGCAGGCGGCCGAGGTCACGGACGTCGCCGAGCGGGCGGACGAGACGCAGGGCAGCGGGGCCCGGGGGAGCGAGGCCGCGAAGTGAGCGCCCGCGAGCGTCTGACGGACTCGCTGTACGGCCTGGGCTGGAGCACCGTCAAGAAGCTCCCCGAACCGGTCGCCGCAGGCCTCGGCCGCACCGTCGCCGACCTCGCGTGGAAACGGCGCGGCAAGGGGGTGCTGCGGCTGGAGAGCAACTACGCGCGCGTGGTGCCGGACGCGGGCCCGGAGCGCCTGGCCGAGCTCTCACGCGCGGGGATGCGCTCCTACCTGCGGTACTGGATGGAATCCTTCCGGCTGCCGGCCTGGAGCGCCGAGCGCGTCGCCGACGGCTTCGACCCCAAGGACGTGCACCACCTGACGGACGGCATCGCCTCGGACCGGGGCGTCATCCTCGCGCTGCCGCACATGGGAAACTGGGACCTGGCCGGCGCCTGGGTCACCACGAAGCTGCGCACGCCGTTCACCACCGTCGCCGAGCGCCTCAAGCCCGAGACGCTGTACGACCGGTTCGTCGCCTACCGCGAGGGGCTCGGCATGGAGGTCCTGCCGCACACCGGCGGCGCCGCCTTCGGCACCCTGGCCCGGCGGCTGCGCGAGGGCGGACTGGTCTGCCTGGTCGCCGAGCGCGACCTGTCCGCCTCCGGCGTCGAGGTCGACTTCTTCGGGGACACCGCCCGGATGCCCGCCGGGCCCGCCCTGCTCGCCCAGCAGACCGGCGCGCTGCTGCTGCCCGTCACCCTCTGGTACGACGACTCGCCCGTCATGCAGGGCAGGGTGCATCCGCCGATCGAGGCGCCCGCGACAGGCAGCCGGGCCGACAGGACGTCTGTCATGACACAGGCGCTGGCAGACGCCTTCGCCACCGGCATCGCCGACCACCCGGAGGACTGGCACATGCTGCAGAGACTGTGGCTCGCGGACCTGGAACCCCGCCCGTCGGACGGGGCGCCCGCGTGAGAATCGGCATCGTCTGCCCGTACTCCTGGGACGTCCCCGGCGGGGTGCAGTTCCACATCCGCGACCTCGCCGAGTACTTCATCCGGCTCGGTCACGAGGTGTCCGTCCTCGCCCCGGCCGACGACGACACCCCGCTGCCGCCCTACGTCGTCTCGGCCGGCCGCGCGGTCCCCGTCCCGTACAACGGCTCCGTCGCCCGGCTCAACTTCGGGTTCCTGTCCGCCGCGCGCGTGCGGCGCTGGCTGCACGACGGCGCGTTCGACGTCGTCCACATCCACGAGCCGACCTCGCCCTCGCTCGGGCTGCTGACCTGCTGGGCGGCCTCGGGGCCGATCGTGGCGACCTTCCACACGTCCAACCCGCGCTCGCGGGCCATGATCGCCGCGTACTCCATCCTCCAGGCGGCCCTGGAGAAGATCAGCGCGCGGATCGCCGTCAGCGAGTACGCCCGGCGGACGCTGGTCGAGCACCTCGGCGGCGACGCGGTCGTCATCCCGAACGGCGTCGACGTCGACTTCTTCGCCAAGGCCGAGCCCAACCCCGAGTGGCAGGGCGCCACCATCGGCTTCGTCGGGCGCATCGACGAGCCGCGCAAGGGCCTGCCCGTGCTGATGAGGGCGCTGCCGAAGATCTTCGCCGAACGCCCGGACGCCCGGCTGCTGGTCGCCGGGCGCGGCGACGAGAAGGAGGCGGTGGAGAGCCTGCCCGAGGAGCTGCACGCGCGCGTGGAGTTCCTCGGCATGGTCAGCGACGAGGACAAGGCGCGCTTCCTGCGCAGCGTCGACCTCTACATCGCGCCCAACACCGGCGGCGAGAGCTTCGGGATCATCCTCGTCGAGGCCATGTCGGCGGGAGCTCCCGTGCTCGCCTCCGACCTCGACGCCTTCGCCCAGGTCCTCGACCAGGGAGCGGCGGGCGAGCTGTTCGCCAACGAGGACGCGGACGCGCTGGCCGCCGCGGCGGTGCGGCTCCTGGGCGACCCGGAACGCAGGGAACAGCTGAGCGAGCGGGGCAGCGCGCATGTGCGGCGCTTCGACTGGTCGACCGTCGGCGCGGACATCCTGTCGGTCTACGAGACGGTGACGGCGGGAGCGGCGGCGGTCGCGGCCGACGACGAACGGGGATCGACGGGCCTGCGCGCCCGGCTCGGGCTGGCCCGGGACTGACCTGCCCCACCGCCGCAGGGGTCACGGGTAGCCTTGCCGCCCGTGACCGCAACCCTGATCTGGATCCTGGTCGTCCTCGTCGCGATCGGCCTCTACCTGAGCTGGACGGCGGGACGGCTCGACCGGCTGCACGCCCGCATCGACGCGGCCCGAGCCGCGCTCGACGCGCAGCTGCTGCGCCGCGCGTCGGTGGCGCAGGAACTGGCCACCTCCAAGGTCCTCGACCCCGCCGCGTCGATCGTCCTGTACGAGGCCGCGCACGCCGCCCGGCAGGCCGAGGAGGAGCAGCGCGAGGTCGCCGAGAGCGAGCTCAGCCAGGCCCTGCGGGCCGTCTTCGCGGACGCCCAGCAGCTCGAGGCCGTGCGCGAGGCGCCCGGCGGCGAGGAGGCGGCCCGCGAGCTCACGGAGGCCGTCCGCCGGGTCCCCATGGCCCGGCGCTTCCACAACGACGCGGTGGGCGCCGTCCGCAGACTGCGCGAGCACCGCAAGGTCCGCTGGTTCCGCCTGGCCGGTCACGCACCCTTCCCGATGGCCTTCGAGATGGACGACGAACCTCCGTCCCCCCTGGTCGACCGGGCCGCCTGACCGGGGTTCGGCCGAGCCGTCCCGGGCGGCGCGCCGGTGCGCGTCGGGCCCTTCGGGGGCGCCGCTCGGGGAAAAGGATCCACCGGCTGCGCATTGGCCCTTGCTGTGGACTGGTCCACTCGCGTTTCCTCAGTGCCGAAGAATCCTCTTTTCGACTAGTGAGGTCACCCGTGTCCAGCACGATCTCCGAAAACCAGACCCCCGAGACCGGCACCGCGCGCGTGAAGCGCGGCATGGCCGAGCAGCTCAAGGGCGGCGTGATCATGGACGTCGTCACGCCGGAGCAGGCGAAGATCGCCGAAGACGCGGGCGCCGTCGCCGTCATGGCGCTGGAGCGGGTCCCGGCCGACATCCGCAAGGACGGCGGCGTCGCCCGGATGTCCGACCCCGACATGATCGAGGGCATCATCGAGGCCGTGTCCATCCCGGTCATGGCCAAGTCCCGGATCGGCCACTTCGTCGAGGCGCAGGTGCTGCAGTCGCTCGGCGTCGACTACATCGACGAGTCCGAGGTCCTCACCCCGGCCGACGAGGTCAACCACAGCGACAAGTTCGCGTTCACGACCCCCTTCGTCTGCGGCGCCACCAACCTCGGCGAGGCGCTGCGCCGCATCGCCGAAGGCGCCGCGATGATCCGCTCCAAGGGCGAGGCCGGCACCGGCAACGTCGTCGAGGCCGTGCGTCACCTGCGTCAGATCAAGAACGAGATCGCCCGGCTGCGCGGCTACGACAACAACGAGCTGTACGCCGCCGCCAAGGACCTGCGCGCCCCCTACGAGCTGGTCAAGGAGGTCGCCGCGCTCGGCAAGCTCCCGGTCGTGCTGTTCTCCGCGGGCGGCGTCGCCACTCCGGCCGACGCCGCGCTGATGCGCCAGCTCGGCGCCGAGGGCGTCTTCGTCGGCTCCGGCATCTTCAAGTCCGGCGACCCGGCCAAGCGCGCCGCCGCCATCGTGAAGGCCACCACCTTCTACGACGACCCGAAGATCATCGCGGACGCGTCCCGCAACCTGGGCGAGGCCATGGTCGGCATCAACTGCGACACCCTCCCCGAGGCCGAGCGCTACGCCAACCGCGGCTGGTAACACCTCATGAGCGACACGACCCCTGTCATCGGCGTCCTGGCCCTCCAGGGCGACGTACGGGAGCACCTCGTCGCCCTGGCCGCGGCCGACGCCGTGGCCAGGCCGGTGCGGCGCCCCGAGGAACTCGCCGAGGTCGACGGCCTCGTCATCCCCGGCGGCGAGTCCACGACCATCTCCAAGCTGGCCGTCCTGTTCGGCGTGATGGAGCCCCTCCGCGCGCGCGTGAGGTCCGGCATGCCCGTCTACGGCACCTGCGCAGGCATGATCATGCTCGCCGACAAGATCCTCGACCCGCGCTCGGGCCAGGAGACCGTCGGCGGCATCGACATGATCGTGCGCCGCAACGCCTTCGGACGCCAGAACGAGTCCTTCGAGGCCGCGGTCGACGTCGAGGGCGTGACGGGACCTCCCGTGGAGGGCGTCTTCATCCGCGCTCCCTGGGTCGAGTCCGTGGGCGCCCGCGCCGAGGTGCTCGCCGAGCACGGCGGTCACATCGTCGCCGTCCGCCAGGGCAACGCGCTCGCCACCTCGTTCCACCCGGAGCTGACCGGCGACCATCGGATGCACGCGCTCTTCGTGGACATGGTGCGCGCCGACCGGGCACGCCGGTCCTTGTAGGATCTGCTGGGGTCCCCAGGCCGTTAAGGTCTGGGGGAGTTCGTTGCAGAGACGGTTACGCGAAGGAGACAGGCAGATGTCCGGCCACTCTAAATGGGCTACGACGAAGCACAAGAAGGCCGTGATCGACGCCAAGCGCGGCAAGCTCTTCGCGAAGCTGATCAAGAACATCGAGGTGGCGGCCCGCATGGGCGGCGTCGACATCGAGGGCAACCCGACGCTGTACGACGCCATCCAGAAGGCGAAGAAGCAGTCGGTCCCGAACAAGAACATCGACTCCGCGGTCAAGCGCGGCGGCGGCCTCGAGGCCGGCGGCGCCGACTACGAGACGATCATGTACGAGGGTTACGGCCCGAACGGCGTCGCGGTGCTCATCGAGTGCCTCACCGACAACCGCAACCGCGCTGCCTCCGACGTCCGCGTCGCCATGACCCGCAACGGCGGCAGCATGGCCGACCCGGGCTCGGTGTCGTACCTCTTCCACCGCAAGGGCGTCGTCATCGTCCCCAAGGGCGAGCTGAGCGAGGACGACGTGCTGGGCGCGGTCCTCGACGCGGGCGCCGAGGAGGTCAACGACCTCGGTGAGTCCTTCGAGGTGCTCAGCGAGGCCACCGACCTGGTCGCGGTCCGCACCGCCCTCCAGGACGCCGGCGTCGACTACGACTCCGCCGAGGCCAACTTCGTCCCGACCATGCAGGTCGAACTGGACGAGGACGGCGCGCGGAAGATCTTCAAGCTGATCGACGCCCTCGAGGACAGCGACGACGTGCAGAACGTCTTCGCCAACTTCGACGTCAGCGACGAGGTCATGGAGAAGGTCGACGCGTAACGCTGTCGCGAACCGAGCGGATCCGGCGGGCCGGTGGGACACACCCCACCCGCCCCCCGGCGCAATCGGCGCCCCCGGGAATACATCACAAAACCGGCGTGCGCCACCCAAGCGCGGGGGGGAACAGCGCGGCGCGGGCAGCGGAGCGGAGAAG
>NZ_JBEPBI010000098.1:0-27228 GCF_040299045.1 Streptomyces sp. NPDC001027 | reverse complement strand
CGAGCACGGCGAGCACGGCGAGCACGGCGAGCACGGCGAGCACGGCGAGCACGGCGAGCACGGCGAGCACGGCGAGCACGGCGAGCACGGCGAGCACGGCGAGCACGGCGAGCGGATGATCGCCGCGCTCGTCGACTGCCCGGGCCGCTTCGCGTGGCGCCGTCCGGGCCGGGGGCAGGGGCCGTGGACCTCGGGCAGGTCGCGCGGAGCGGCCCGGCTCACGGCCGGGACCGCGGTCTGCCGTGTCGGCCCGACTCGCCGTCCGCGCGGCCCGACGGCTCCGGGAGAGCGCAGGGCACGGCGGAGCGGCCCGTGCCGCGCGCCCGTGAGGGCGGGCGCGGGCGGGAGGCGGTGGCCCGCCGGGCGGGTCAGTTCGCCGGACGTCCGCGCAAGGCGTCGAAGCGGGCCCAGTCGATGTCCCACTGGGCGACCCGGCGGCGTTCCAGGCGACCGCGCAGGACGCGGCCTCCCGCGAAGGGCAGCGTCGCCACGCCGAGGCCCGCCACGCCGCCGACGAGGGACGCGCGCAGGCGGGCCTGGGCGGCGCCGACGGGCTCGGTCACCATGCGGCCCCGGGGGTCCGTCCAGACCGTGACGGGCGTGCCGGCGGCGCTGCCGGGGCCGACCCTGACCTGCCCGGTGTGCGTGGAGCCGTCGGGTCCCGTCCAGCCCGCCCTCGCCCACACGCGATCGCCGCTCGCGGACCCGCTCGCAGCGGGCTTGCCGGGCGCCGGGTCGGTCAGACGACCCGTCAGCGGCCGCCACTCGACGCGCTCGCGCGCGAGGCCGTCCTCGACGGACCCCGCCGTCGCCCACCCCGCCAGGACGCCGGCGAGCACGGTCAGCGCCCACACGCCGAGCACGACCCAGGACTCCACCATGTCGGCGGGGCGCTTGAGCGGGTTGCGCCGCCAGCGCCACAGCCACACTTTCGGACCACGGAACGCCATCGAAGGCATCCTCCTCACGAACACACGTACATCCCGGCCCCCTCCCATACGGGGCGGGCGGGCCCGATGCTCAGGGCGAGTCCGCGGGCCCGGTGTCCCGCGGCCTGCGGCGTGCCCGCGGACATCGGGGCCGACGGGGCGGCAGTCCAACCGCACAGAGCCGCCAGGGCCGCCGTGACCTGCGACGACGACTTTCCGGAGGTGACTGTCAGTGGCGGGGTGCAGACTGGCCGGTGTCTGTGACGAAGGCGTCGAAGACGCAGCGGAGGTGATCGGCATGACCGAGGTACTGCTCGCCGTGGGCACGCGCAAAGGCCTGTTCGTCGGGCGGCGGCGCGGCGGCGCGTGGGAGTTCGACGAAGCCCCCTATTTCAACGCACAGGCGATCTACTCGGTCGCCCTCGACACCCGCGGCGACCGCCCGCGGCTGCTCGCGGGCGGCGACAGCGCGCACTGGGGCCCGTCGGTGTTCCACTCCGACGACCTCGGCCGGACCTGGACCGAACCGGCCGCGCCGGCCGTCAAGTTCCCCCAGGACACCGGGGCCTCGCTGGAGCGGGTGTGGCAGCTGCACCCGTCCGCGGCCGAGCCGGACGTGGTCTACGCGGGCACCGAGCCCGCCGCGCTCTACCGCTCGCAGGACCGCGGCGAGAGCTTCGAACTGATCCGACCGCTGTGGGAACACCCGACTCGCTCCCGGTGGGTGCCGGGCGGCGGCGGGGAAGGCCTGCACACGATCCTCACCGACCGGCGCGACCCGCGATCGGTGACGGTGGCCGTGTCCACGGCCGGCGTGTTCCGCACGGCCGACGGCGGAGCGCACTGGTCCCCCGCCAACTCGGGCGTCTCCGCGGTGTTCCTGCCCGATCCGAACCCGGAGTTCGGCCAGTGCGTGCACAAGGTCGCGAGGGACGCGGAGCATCCCGACCGTCTCTACCTCCAGAACCACTGGGGGGTGTACCGGAGCGACGACGCGGGAGGGCAGTGGACCGACATCGGCCCGGGCCTGCCCTCCACCTTCGGCTTCGCAGTCGCCGCGCACCCCACCCGCGGGGACACGGCGTACGTCTTCCCGATCAACGCCGACGCGGACCGGGTGCCGGCCGACCGCCGGTGCCGGGTCTTCCGCACCGCGGACGCGGGCAGGAGCTGGGAGCCGCTCTCCGCGGGCCTGCCGCAGGAGGACCACTACGGGACCGTCCTGCGGGACGCGCTGTGCACGGACGACGTCGCGGAGCGGGCCGGCGTGTACTTCGGCAACCGCAACGGCGAGGTGTTCGCGTCGGCGGACGACGGGGACAGCTGGCAGCAGCTGGCCTCGCATCTGCCGGACGTGCTGTGCGTGCGAGCCGCGGTGATCGGATGACGCGGACCGTACGCGCAGGGGTGCGGCCCTCCGGCCGCCCGCCGGCCCGACGGATGACGCTGGACAGGACGCACCCCTTCCGGTCAACAGGCCCTGGCCACTGGTTGATCGTCACGCCCTCCGCGGCAGTAGGGTGACGCCGTGGCACCACGACCCCTGCATGAGATCGTCGAACCGGGCTGGGCCGAGGCCCTGCGACCCGTCGCCGGAAAGATCGCCGAGATGGGCGAGTTCCTGCGCGCGGAGATAGCCGCGGGACGCACCTACCTCCCGGCCGGACAGAACGTCCTGCGAGCCTTCCAGCAGCCCTTCGACGACGTCCGCGTCCTGATCGTCGGACAGGACCCCTACCCGACGCCCGGGCACGCGGTCGGGCTGTCGTTCTCGGTCGCCCCCGAGGTCAGACCGCTGCCCGGCAGCCTGATCAACATCTACCGGGAGCTCACCACCGACCTGGGCGTGCCCCAGCCGTCCGACGGCGATCTGACGCCGTGGACGCGGCAGGGGGTGCTGCTGCTCAACAGGGCGCTCACCACGGCCCCGCGCAAACCGGCCGCGCACCGGGGCAAGGGCTGGGAAGAGGTCACCGAGCAGGCGATAAGGGCGCTGGCGGCGCGCGGCAAGCCCCTGGTGTCCATCCTGTGGGGCCGCGACGCCCGCAACCTGCGCCCGCTGCTGGGCGATCTGCCGTCGGTGGAGTCCGCGCACCCCTCCCCCATGTCGGCCGACCGCGGCTTCTTCGGCTCGCGGCCGTTCAGCAGGGCCAACGACCTGCTGGTCCGGCAGGGGGGTCAGCCGGTGGACTGGCGCCTGCCGTGAGCTTCGGCGCCGGCCCGGACGCCGACGGCGCGGCCGACGCCGACAAGGGCGTCCTCGCCGTGGATTCGGGCGGTTCGGGATTGCGGGTCGCCCTGGGGTCGGCCGGGCGGGGCGCTTTGGGCCGACGCTTGTCCACGGTGCCCGTGCGCACCGGGCCGCACGGCATCGACCCGGTGCACCTGATGAAGCAACTGGTGCCGCTGGTCAGGTCGTTGACGGCCGAGACCGACGCCCCGTCGCCGACCACGGCCGTCGTCGGCGCGGCGGGCCTCGCCACCCTGGGCGACGCGCTGCGCGCCGAACTGCCGTCCGCCCTGGCACGGGAGTTCGGCGTCCGTACGACCGCGCTCGCAGCCGACGCGGTCACCGCCTACGTCGGCGCGCTCGGGGCACGGCCGGGAGCGGTGGTGGCCGCGGGCACCGGCCTGATCGCGGTCGGCATGGATCTGACGGCCTGGCAGCGGGCGGACGGCTGGGGGCATCTGCTCGGCGACTGCGGGGGCGGCGCCTGGATCGGCCGGGCCGGCCTGGAGGCCGCGCTGCGCGCCTTCGACGGACGCCCCGGCGGGTCCGCGGCGCTGCTGGCCCGCGCCGAGGAGCGGTTCGGCCCGATGGCAGGGCTGCCCGGTCGGCTCTACCCACGCCCGGACAGGTCGGCCGTCCTCGCCTCGTTCGCGCCGCCGGTGGCCGAGTGCGCGCAGGACGACCCGGTGGCGGACGGCATCCTGCACACGGCGGCCCGGCACATCGCGGAGTCGGCCGCAGCCGTCTGCCCGCCGGGAGGCGAGCCCCGGGTCGCCCTCACCGGGGGCCTGTTCGCCCTGGGCGACCCTCTCCTCGTCCCCCTGGAGGAGGAGCTGGCGAGGCGGCTGCCGCACGCCGTGCGGGCGCCCGCCGAGGGCGATCCGCTGGACGGCGCCGTGCGCATCGCCGTCGGCCTGGCGGCAGGCACACTGGACCTTCCGCATGAGGAGACGCTGCTATCGGTGCTGTCGCCCGAGTAATGCGTCACGCGTAGGGAACGTACGTCATGCCCCAAAAGGGGGATTACCCCCTTCGAGGGCAAGTCGCCTGGAAAACACGCTGATCACTTCTGATCCGTACGTAACTCATCAGACAAAACCGGACGGATACCGCTCACGTGCACCCTCCCCGAACAGGGGAGCCCAGGAAGCCAGTAACATGCGTCGCCATGAGCTCCCCCACTGGGCCCGCGTCCGGCCTGCCAGTACGAATGCCGCGACCTCGCCAGCCCGGGCGGCACCGCCGACCCGAGCCGCTGGCGGCTCCCGAGGGCGCGCCCGCGCTCGTCCTCGCGGTGCCGGGCACGCCGAGCGTCGCCACCCGCGGTCTCGCCGAGGAGGTCGTGAGCATCGCCCGCTCCGAGCTCCCCGGCCTCGACGCGCGCATCGGCTACCTCGACGGGGACGACACCGAGTTCCCCACACTGCAGTCCGTGCTGACCTACGCGGCCGAGGAGCGCACCGCCCGCTTCGAGCAGGCCCGCGCCGCCGGTCTGGACGTCAAGGAGCCCGACGGCCCGGTCGCGGTGGTCGTGCCGCTGCTGGCCGGTCCGGACAGCGCGCTGCTGCGCCAGGTCCGCCAGGCCGTCATGGAGAGCCGGATCGCGGCCGAGCTGACCGACGTCCTCGGCCCGCACCCGCTGCTCGCCGAGGCGCTGCACGTGCGGCTGTCGGAGGCGGGTCTGGCGCGAGCCGACCGCGCCCGGCTGTTCACCGTGGCGACGGCGGCGGACGGCATCATCCTCGCCTCCGTGGGCGGCGAGGAGGCCGTGCAGGCCGCCGGCATCACCGGCATGCTGCTCGCCGCGCGTCTCGCCGTTCCCGTGATGGCCGCCGCGCTCGACCAGGAGGGTTCCATCGCCTCCGTCGCCGAGCAGCTGCGCACCTCCGGCTCCCAGCAGCTGGCCCTGGCCCCCTACCTGATCGGCCCGGAGATCGACGCCACGCTGATCGAGGAGGCGGCCAAGGAGGCGGGCTGCCCCGCCGCCGACGCGCTCGGCCCCTACCCGGCCATCGGCAAGCTCGCGCTGGCCAAGTACACGACGGCCCTCGGCATCGCACCGCCGCAGCAGCAGGGCGCGCCGGTCCGCTGAGCCGTCCGGCACCACCGCAGGACGCCGTGAAGGGCCCCCTCCCGTCCAGGAGGGGGCTCTTCGCGTCACGCTCCGACGGACCGGACGACCGGATCGGCGGAGGCGGAAGCGGACGTGGAGGTCGAGGTGGCGGCGGCTGCGGGCGGACCCGCCGGGGAGGCCGCGGATCAGCCGAGGACCACGCAGGACGCGGCGGGGACCGCGAGCGAGCCCGCGCGGCGGGGCAGGCCGGTCGTCGGGTCCAGCGTGAACCAGGTGACGTCGCCGGAGCGCTCGTTGGCGACGTAGAGGACGTTTCCCGAGTCGGCGAGGGCGACCGCCCGCGGCCACCGCCCGTGACAGGGCGCCGTCCCGACGAGGCGCAGCGCCTCGCCGTCGGCTTCGACGGCGAACACCGAGAGCACGTCCTCGCCGCGGGTGGCGGCCCACACGAAGCGGCCGTCGGGCGAGACGACGAGGCCCGAGGGGTAGGCGTCCCCGGCCGGCGCGCCCGGCAGCACGGCGGCCTCGGCCAGCGGCTTGAGAGAGCCCTCCGCCGCGTCCCAGCGGCAGACGGTGACCGTCGGCGTGAGCTCGTTGACGACGTAGGCGTGCCGGCCCGCCGGGTGGAAGGCCAGGTGGCGCGGCCCGGATCCGGGGCGCAGGGCGTGTTCCCGGTGCAGGACGGGCACGCCGTCGCGCAGCGCGCAGACCCGCACCGAGTCCGTGCCGAGGTCGACGCTGACCGCCCATCGACCGCTGGGGTCGGGCTGCACATGGTGGGCGTGCGGGCTCTGCTGGCGACGTGTGTGCGGACCCGAGCCGGTGTGCCGCAGGATGCCGGAGGCGGCGCGGGCGAGGGCGCCGTCGGCCCGGACCGGGACGGCGGTGACGCTCCCGGAGCCGTAGTTGGCGGTCAGGACGTGCCCGTCGAACACGCTGAGGTGGGTGGGGCCGCTGCCGCCGACCGGCACCGGCGGCCCGGCCTGTTCGGGCACGTCGCCCGCCACCCGGTACGCCGCCACCGCGCCGTCCGTCGTCTCGCTGACCGCGTACAGCGTCTCCCCGGTGGGCGACAGGGCCAGATACGAGGGGTCCGGGACGCCGTTCACGCTGCCCACCAGGGTCAGGGCGCCGCTGGTCCGGTCCACGTCGGCGACCACGATGCCGGGCCCTCCCGCCGCCGTGAACGAGCCGATGAACGCCCGCCGTCGTCTTCCGCCGAGGTCTGCCACCGCTGTCGCCTCCCGGGTCGCCGCTGCCGCTGATGACGCTGCCGCTCGGGGGTGACGGTAGCAGTCGATCACCAGCGGTCTAGACCAGGCTCGCTCCGTACGGTCCGCGGGCCGCCCTCGCACGGCTCGCAGAGGCTCCGGTGCGGCGTCGGCGTGCACCGCCGACGGCAGGGAGCGCTCCGTGTCAGGCGCCGGCGGGGACGCGGTCGGCGCGGCGCAGCGGGACGGCGAGTTCGAGGAGCGCGCGTTCCAGTGCGTGCAGATGGGCCAGCACCGGCTCGGCGGGGGCGGGCGTCGGGGCCGCGCCGGTCGCCGTGGAGCGACGGCCGGCTCCCGTCGGGACGGTGAGCGCCTCGACCGCGGCCTCGACCCGTCGGCAGGCGGTGACGAGACGGGCGTCGTGCGAGGCCTGCGGGTCCGCTGCGACGGCGGCGAGCCCGCGCACCTCGCGGGCGCAGTCGTCGAGCAGCGCGAGCACGTGCCGGGCCCTGCCCTTGCGGGCGCGCAGGGGGCTGAGCGGATGCACGAGCGGCGCCAACGACATCCGGACGCGGGCCAGGATCTGCTCGAGTTCGGCCACCCGCCGGGACGGGTCCGCGGTCGCCGCGCCGACGAGCCGCGCGGCCGCCTCGGCCGTGCAGGCGTGCACGCAGCGCAGCGCGCGCTCCACCCACGCGTCGGTGACGGAGTGCGTGGTCACCGGGAGCACCAGCAGCACCGCGAGGACGGCGCCCAGCGCGCCCACCGCCGTCTCGGCCGCCCGCAGGGCGAGCAGCGCCGGGTCGAGGAGGCCCAGCAGCCCGTACAGCGCACTGGCCATGACCGTGACGGACAGCATCATCCACGTGTAGGAGACGGCGGCCGTGTAGAAGATCCCGAAGACGCCCACGCCGACGACCGCGGCGGACGCCACGGGCTCCCCGTGCAGGGGCACCGCCACCACCAGGCCCAGCGCGATCCCGAGGACGGTCCCGAGGAACCGCCGGAACCCGCGCACCAGCGTCTCACCGCGCGAGGCGGTGTTCACGAACACCCACCATGTCGCGCCCACGGCCCAGTACCACCGCTGGTCGGAGAGCGCCTGCCCGACCGCCAGGGCGATCGCGGCTCCCACGGTCGCCTGGACTGCCTGCCGGGTCGTGACCCGCGCGAGGCCGCGGCCGCCGGTCGGCGGAGCGACGGCCGGCGGGACGGGCGAGCGCCGCTCGTAGCACCACGCCCCGAACCGCACCGCGGACGACGCCGCCAGCGACAGCGTCACGGCCGCGCAGAGCTCAGGCAGCCGGGCGGGGACCGTGTGAAGGAACTGCGCGGCGAAGTACGTCATGAAGGCGAACACCCCGAGCGAGTGCCCGCGCGGTCCCCACCGGCGCGCGTAGGCTCCGGCGCCCACGACGGCGAGGAAGACCAGGTCACGGGCGACGGGGAGGTCGTGCAGGAAGGCCGCGAGGGTGAGCACCGGCAGTCCGACGACGGGCAGCAGCGCCGTCGTCACGGCCTGGCCGCGCACGGTCGGGTCGGTCACCGTGAACAGGGCCAGCAGCGCGGCCAGCCCTCCGGTGACGGCCGCCGTCAGCGTGTGCCCGACCGCCGCACACAGGGCGACGGCCAGCCCGACGCCGAGCACCGCCCGGGAGGCGAACCGCAGCCGCGCCCGCCCCGGATCCGGCGCCACGAAAGCCCTCTTCAGCAAGCTGCCCCGCCCTTTCCCACCCGCACGCGCCGACGTCGACGCCGACACGGAAAAGGCGCCGCGGAGTCCGCAGCGCCATCGACGGGATCATCTCAGCATCAGAGGGGCGAATGGTTCAACCGGCTCCGTGAACACTGCGCCAATGGCACAGACACACCGCGTCGGTCCCGGCCGTCGGTCGGCCAACGGCCCACTCGCCCCGGCCGCCCGGTCCGCCGCCGTCGTCGGGAGTCGCCGAGTCGCGCGCCGTCGGGCCGTTGGTACTGTCGTCGCTGATCGGTGTGCGCACGAAGGGACCGGGCGACCACATGGCCGTGGACGAGCTGGACACCCGCATCCTGCGTCTGCTCATCGAACAGCCGCGGACCAGCGTGCGCGAGTACGCCCGTCTGCTCGGCGTGGCCCGCGGCACGCTGCAGGCCCGTCTCGACCGGCTGGAGCGGGACGGCGTGATCACCGGCACGGGACCGACGCTCTCCGCCGCGGCACTGGGCCACCCGGTGCTCGCGTTCGTGCACATCGAGGTCACCCAGGGACACCTCGACGACGTGGGCGACGCGCTGGCCGCCGTGCCGGAGATCGTCGAGGCCTTCTCCATCACCGGCGGCGGCGACCTCATCACCCGGGTCGTGGCCCGGGACAACGCCCACCTCGAAGACGTCATCCAGAAGCTGATCAGTCTGCCCGGGGTGGTCCGCACCCGCACCGAGGTGGCCCTGCGCGAACGCGTGCCGCACCGGCTCCTGCCGCTGGTGCAGTCGATCGGGCGAACGACCGCGCGGCAGCCGCCGCACTAGGGCAGGCGACCCGCCCAGCAGCAGGACCAGGACCGGCGACCGCTCGGCGGCCGCCGAGTCAGGACCGGCGGCGGGGCTTTCCGCCGCCCGCGCCGCGCCGGCCGGCGCCGCCCTTCGTGCCGCCGCTCCTGCCGCCGCCTGCGGCCTTCGCGCCGCCGCTGCGGCCACGGGCTCCACCCGCGGCCCCGCCGGCGCCGCGGGCCGCGCCGCCCTGCTGCGCCTTGCGCGGCTGCCGCTCCTTCGCCGCGGCCGGCTGGATCCGTCCGCGCGTGCTGTTGACCGTGCGGCCGCGGACGATCCCGATGAAGTCCTCGACCAGGTCGGTGGTCGCCTCCTCGGGCCAGGAGAGCGCGACCTGCGACCCGGGGGCGTCGACGACCGTGCGGTACGTCAGGTCACGGCGGTGGTGGAGCCGGGCCAGGGACTGCGGCACGACCAGGACGCCGATGTTCGCCGCGACCAGCTCGATCGCGTCCTCGGTGGTCGCAGGGCGTTCGAAGGCCGCCTCGCCGGGCGGCCGCTCCCAGCCGAGCACGTCGTCGAGGGGATGCAGGACCACCTCGTCGGCGAGGTCGTCCAGGGTGATCTCCTCGGCGGCGGTGATCACGTGGTCCTTGGGGACCACGACGACGGTCGTCTCCGTGTAGAGAGGGATGGCGCTGAGCACCGTCCGGTCGACGGGGAGACGCACGAGGGCCGCGTCGGCGACGCCCTCGCGCAGGGAGTCGGAGGCCTCGGCGGCGGCGATCTGCAGGAGGGCGAGGGGGACCTCGGGCAGGCGCTCCTCCCAGATCCGCACCCACTTGGCGGGGGTCACTCCGGGGACGTACGCGAGCCGGAACGAGGGGATGTCCGCCGAGTCGGTCATCCCGCCAGGCTACCGGCTGCGGTCACCGGCCGTGGTCGGCGCCCTCGTCGGCGGCCGATACCCTGGACCGCATGAAGTCGCAGCAGAGCACCCAGACGATGAAGGCCGCCACCGCGGCGAAGAAGCTGGGTGTGTACCTCCCCGCCACGCCCGCCGAGTTCCAGGAGGGCGACGTCTCGCGCGCCGAGCTGAACGAACTGCAGACGAACCCGCCCGAGTGGCTGGTGACGCTGCGCGAGAGCGGTCCGCACCCCCGTCCGGTGGTCGCGGCCAAGCTGGGCGTGTCCATCGCGGGTCTGGCCCGGGGCGGGGTGACGGAGGCGCTCACCTCCGAGCAGATCGACGCGCTGAAGGAGGAGAAGCCGACGTGGCTGGTGAAGGAGCGCGCCACTCAGGCCGAGGTCCGCAAGGAGACCGCGCGCCTCAAGAAGCGGGACGCCGAGCGCGCCGAGGACTGACCCTCCTCTTCTTCTCGTCGCCGAGCCTCGCCCCCGCGCCATCGCTGTGACTACCATCTGGGCAGGTTCACCGACGTGGGTGTTTCGAGGTTGCTGGGGGTTGGGATGGTTGCTGGTCGTGTGGTGCGCTTCGACAGCCAGCGGGGTTACGGGTTCATCGCTCCCGACGACGGCGGGGAGGATGTCTTCCTGCACGTCAACGACATGCTGATGCCCGAGTCCCAGGTGCGCCGGGGCATCGTGGTGGAGTTCGAGATCGAGGACGGCGAGCGCGGCCCCAAGGCGTCCGGGGTGCGGCTCGCGCGGGGCGAGGACGGCAAGCCCCTCGCCGCCGACGACGACGTCCTGTGCGACGTCCTCAGCACGGAGGAGTTCGTCCGGGACGTGACCGAGGCGCTGCTGACCGCCGCGCCCTCGCTCACCGGCGAGCAGATCGTGCAGGTGCGGGCCGGGCTGGCGCAGTTCGCCAAGAACCACGGCTGGGTCGAGGGCTGACCGACCGCCCGCGGGCTCCCACTCCGGGCTTTTCCCCAGGTCGACGCTCGTACGGCCTCGTTGTCAGTGGCCTCCCCTACAGTTCCCGTCACTTGATCACTGCGGGTGCGGGAGGCACGCATGGGGTGGGTGTCGGCCGGCGACTACGAAGTCGCCCTCGATGACGGCAAGGTGGTGTGCCGCAACGCGGCCGGACGGCGCTTGAAGTCCGTGCCGCCGAAGATCGCCGACGATCCGGCGGTGGTGGGGCTGCGTCAGCTCGCCGAGTGGCTGGAACGGCACGAGCGCCAGTGTCTGGCCGACGTCGAGCGCTGGATGGTGCGTTCGCTTCCGGTGCCGTTCGCGGTCGTCGCGCGGGTGTGGCCCGACCCCGCCTGGCAGGCCGCCCTGCGCGACCTGGTCGTCACCGGGGCCGACGGCGAGGTCGCCGGGTTCCTGCGGGACGCCGACCTGGACCGCGGCCTCGGTCTGGTCGACCTCGACGGCGACAGCGTGCGCATCGTCCCCGATCTGGTCCGTCTCCCGCACCCCGTACTCCTCGACGATCTCGAGGAACTGCGGGAGTTCGCCGTCGAACTCGGCGTCGAGCAGCGCGCCCAGCAGCTCTTCCGCGAGGTGTGGAAGCGGCCCGCCGCGCTCGACGCGCAGGACACGGCCGTCGAGGAGTACGCGGGCGGCGCCTTCAAGGAGCAGCGGTTCCTGCACGGCAGGGTCACCCAGCTCGGCTACCGCGTGCGCGGCGGTCACGCCGTCTGTTCCGTGCTGGAGGACGGCCGGACCGTCGAGGCCCGGGTGTGGGTCGGCGACTACGAGGGCTACGGGGAGGCGGAGACCGGCCCCCTGGTGTTCACCGACTCCGCCGGCCGGGTGCTGAGACTCGGTCAGGTCGGGCCGGTGGCCTGGTCGGAGGGCATGCGGATGGCGGCCGCGCTGTACGCGGGACGCGACGTCGAGGACGAGGAGCGGGCGGCATGACGACCTACGACGAGGCCACCGCGGCCGTACTGCTCGACGCCGGCGCCGTCCTGCCCCCGGGCAGCACGCACCGCGAGGACGCCGACGCCCTCACGGTCCGCGCGTACACCCATCCCGCCCTGGGCGACCGGGCGGTCGTGCGACTCGTGCCGGACACCCTCGGCGACGCCGAGGACCTGGCGCTGGACTTCCTCGGACTGACCCGCCGGGCGGAGACGCCCGAGGTCGGTCAGGTGCGCCGGGAGACGCTCGGCTTCCCCGCCTGGGCGCTGGTCAACGACCCGGCGAACGGCCACCACGCACTGGCGCTGGTCAAGGACGTCGAGCGGCTCGCACGGCAGGCCAAGTCCCGTCCCGGCGCCGCCAAGGACGGCTTCGAGGAGCTCGGCGCCCGGCTCGGCCGGGCCGTGCCGCACTTCCTGCCCACCTTCTACGAGCAGGCGGCCCGCGTCTTCCTGCAGTACGAGAACACGACGTACGCCTCCGCGTTCTTCGGCAAGGCTCGCGAGGCGGAGCGGGTGCACGCGCTGGCGGTCGACGAGGAGCGGCAGCGGGCGGTGTTCCTGGAGTTCGCCTTCGCCGGGGCGCTGACCGTCAAGGCGCTCAAGGAGCACGTCAAAGCGCTCGCCGCGCGGCTCGATCCGGCCGCGGCCTGGGCGCAGTTCCGGCAGTTGACCGTGGAGCGCTGCGCCGCCGGCATGCCGCCCTACGCCTCGCTGCCGCAGGACGCGCGCGGACTGATCAAGGCCGCCGGTCTCGACCGGGTCGCCGAGGAGTGCGCTCTGGTCGCCGACCTGCTCGCGTCGCCCGCGGCGGTCCGCGCCCCCGCGTCCTTCTGGAACGCCTACCGGCCCACCCTGGCCGTCCTCGCCGGACAGCGGCCCGAGGTGCGCGGCCGCCTGCTGGAGATCATGCCGGCCGGCCTGGGCCGCTCGGTGGAGGACGACGAGTTCTGGCTGGCGCTGCTCGTGGAGTGCGGGGCCGACCGGCTCCTCACCGGTGAGGCGGGGGACGGGGCGGACGCGGCGGACTGGCTCGGCCGCTGGGCGCTGCACCGCAAACACGGCGGGAACGTCTGCGACCGCTCCCCGGCGACCCTCGCCCTGGTCGAACGGATGGCGCCGCGGCTGCGCGAGCAGGGCCGTCCCGTGGACGTGTGCACGGGACGCTGGCGGTCCGGCGCCGACGTGGATCTGCTGGACCTGTGCGCGGCGCAGGGCGTGCCGCTGGCGCTGCCCGGCCCGGACGAGGTCGTCTTCCTCTCCCTGGACGGCTGGATCGGCAGGCCCGGTCCCGAGCGGCGCGACCTGAGGGCGATGGCGGCCGACCCGCGCCTGCGGCGTCTGCTGTACGTCGACATCGGTTCCCTCAGGGACCACCGGCTCGACGGCGGGGTGCTGGACGGTCTGGCCGCGCACCCCGTGCTCGGCGACGTCCTGCGCGAGTGGCTGGAGGACGCGGCCGGGGAACTGACCGCGGCGGTCGGTCTGCCCGCCGCCCGGGCGGCGCTGGACCGGCTGCGCCCCTTCCGCGCGGTGGCCGCCCGGGTGAGCCCGGCGGCGGTGGCCGCGGTCGCCGCCCACGAGGTGGCCCCCCTGCTCGGACACACGCTGCGGGCGGGCATTCTCGACGAACTGTGCTGGCCCGCGCTCGACGAGGCGCTGCGCCGGCTCGACGCCGAGACCCGGCCGGGCCGCAACCACGACAACCCGATGACCGTCCACGAGGCGTGGCCCGCGCTGATCGTCTCGCGCGAGCACAAGGTGTTCGTCGTCGGACCGCAGGAGATCCTGCTGGAGCACGACCTGCGGCTGCCCGTGGAGCCGGACCGCTGGCAGCGCCCGGCGTTCCGCTACACCGACGGCGAACTGCTGGTGATGTGGCGGCAGGACGGCAAGCAGTTCGGGTACTGGTCCGCCCGCCCGGCGGACGTGTTCCCGCTCGGCGGCGAGCAGATCCCCCACTACTGGTACGGCGGCTCCGGCGCCGGGGCCCCGTCGATCCCGCTGCCCGGCGGCGGCCGGGCCACCGGCGGGCGCACCCTGCACGCCGGCGACACCGTCCTGCCGCCCGGCCGGCGCGTGCTCGGCGACGGCGTCTCCCTGTGGCGTCAGGGCAGGCAGGGCCGGCAGCAGGTGTGGCTCGAGTACGACCCGGCCACCGGCGCGCACGGGCGCGCCTCGCTGCCCGCGTTCCTGCAGTCCGGCATCCGGGAGGACGCGACCCTGTGTCAGGAGCAGTGCCAGGTGCTCCCGCTGCGACCGGGCCTGGAGCAGAGTCCGTTCGGCACGGACGGCACGGTGCTCGGACGCTGGGTGCGCACCGAGGGCGAGGGCGCAGAGGCGCGCACGGTCGCCGGCACTCCGGACGGACGGACCGTCGCCGTTGCCGTTGCCCGGGCCGACGGCCGGGCGCCGGGCGAGCTGCTCGGCGCGCTGCGCCTGCCGGGCGGCGCCGAGCCGGTGGCTGTGGGCCTGCACCGGCAGGTCGCCCTGTACGCGGGTGACGATCCGTCGGCTGCAGGCGAACTCGGCCGGGTGACGCCGATGGAGCGCGGCGGCGAGTTCGCCGCGGGCACCCGCTTCGTCCCGCCGGTCGACTTCTGGCATGCGCTGCGTCCGCGCGACGAGGCTGCGTCGGCCGTGCTGCGCGCGCTGACCGACGAGCAGTCGGCCGGCCTGGTACGGGCCGGGGCCGAGGCTCTGTCGCAGCGGCGGGAGGCGCTGGCGGCGGCCGGCGCGGTCGACGGGACCGCGGACGCACAGGCCGCCGTCCCGTCCGCCGACGAGGTCCTTCGGCAGGTCGTGGTCGCTTGTCTGCCGTCGCTGGAGGCCCCCGGAATCGCCACGGGCGTCGCCGCGCTGCTGCGCGCGGTCCTGCGGCTCGCGGGGTCGACCGCCTCGTTCGCAGCGCCGCCGGTGGACCGGCCGAAGGCGCAGAGCCGACGCGTCCTCGGCATGTACGCCGACCTGGAGCCCGAGCACGGTGACGACCAGACGCTGCGCGAGGCCACGGCGGGACTCGCCCACACGCACGGGTGGTGGGGCAGCGAGTTGCGCTGGAGCGCACTGCGTCAGATCCGCTCGGTCAACCACGTGCTGTCCGGGAAGCCCGCCGACGGCACACCGCTGCGCGAGGCCGCCCGGTCCGCCGGCGCCGCCGACGGATGGCGCAGCGACGAGTTCACCGTTCCCGGCATCGGCCTGATGTGGACGCCGCTGCTGGACGTGCTGCGTCCGCTCGCCTACCGGGCGGCCTCGCCGACGGTGACCGAGCCGCATCGCGAGGCGCTGCTTCTGCTGTGCGAGGCGGTCGCGGACGGGCCGCTCGCCGCGTGCGGCGGCGTCCTGCGCGAAGTCGTGCTGAGCGAACCGCACGAGAAGCAGGAGCGGGTCGGACAGGTCCTGCGCCGGGACGGCCGGACCGTCGTCGTGCTGGGCTGCCAGAACATCGACCGGCAGTCCGGACAGGTGCGCTGGCTCGCCCTGGACCACGACCCGGCCGGCGCCTTCGGGGCGATCGCCCACTTCACCCTGACGCAGGAGACCGCGCACCCGGCGGTGTTCCCCGCCGCGGCGCTGAGCGCGGTCACCGCGCTCGTCCGGGACAAGGGCCCGGCGCCCTGGCAGCCCGAGGCGCCCGCAGCGCTCGCCGCATCGACGGGCGGGGGGCTGGGGCCGATGCAGGCGGCCCTTCTGATCGCCGGCCGGCCGGCGCAGCTCACGGAGGAGGTGATCGCCGCGACCGACCTGAAGCCACGCCAGAAGGAGCTCGGCGACGCCCTGTTGTCCTCGGTCGAGGCCGCCGACCGGCTGGCGCTGATCGGTGCGCTGCTGCCGTCGAACCCCGGGGACCTGTGGACGGCCGGGCCGGACACGGGGGCGGCCGGCCGGGAGTGGGCGGAGCGGCTCGGCGGAGTCGTCCGGCTGCCCGAGGACCTCGCGGGCGAGCTCTCGCTCGCCGGACTGGCCACCGGCTCCGTCGAGGAGGTCCTCAACCCGCAGCGGACCCCCTGGATCAGCCGCACCACCGTGCAACGACCGGACAAGGACGGCAACCTCGTCGCCGAGGACCCGGCGGCGCTGCCCGGCCGCAGTGAGCTGACCCGGGCCGTGACCGCGCTGGCCGGCCTCGCCTACGCGCTGCCTTACGGGCACCCGCTGCGGGCGCTCCTTCCGGGGTCTCTCGCCGCGCTGCGCCGCCGCTTCGCCGATCCGGAGCTGCTGCTCGACCTGGACGTCGCGTGGACGGACACCGGCGCCTCGGCCGCCGTCGAACTGCGCAAGGCGTACGGGCTGCCCGCGGCGGGCGGCGCCGACGAGCACGGTCTGACGCGTGCGGGCGAGGCGCTGGTGCTGCGTCCGTGGTACGGCGAGCAGGAGACCGTGCTGGTCAGGTCGGGCGCGCTGCGCACTCCCGACGACCCGGTGTTCGGCCTGGTGGAGGGGCTCGTCGGCGAGGGCCGGGGGCTGGGAATGCGGGCGCTGCGGACCCTCCTCGACGAGGAGCTCACCCGCGCGGTCAGTGCCGGCGGCGATCCCGCGGATCCCCGTGGACACGCCCAGGATCCGATCCTCGTCGTGCCCGAGCTGGTCGCCGAGGCCGCGGCACACCACGGGCTGGGCGAGGACGCGGCGGCGCTCTACCTCCAGCTGCTGGCGCTGCCGGATCCGACGGACCGCAACTGCGTCCGCTGGAGCGGCTGGAAGCCGGCCCGCACGAAGAGGGCCCGCGCCGAGCTCGCGGCGAGCGGCCTGGTGGTGGAGGCCAAGAGGGCGCGCGCCGGGCGCACGTTGTTCCTGCCGTGCGGCTGGCTGGACCTCAAGTCCCCCGCGCTTCCCGTGGAGCTCTGGAAGAAGAGCCTGTACCCGATTCCGTCCCGCGGGCGCGCCGTGCCGCTGGTACCGGTGCCCGAGCTGTTCGCCCGCGCCTGGGAACGCGTCCGCTCGGGCGACGCCCCGGCGTACGAGGAGCTCACCACCCGCGCCACCCGCAAGGGCCGCCGCCGATGACCACCGTCCCGTCACCCCTGGAAGAACACGCGCCGATGACTGTCACCGTCCCGTCCTCCCCCGCCCCGTCCGACGCCGTGTCCGACGCCCCGTCAGCCGCCGCCGCGCGTCAGATCGTCCCGCCCGAGGACCGGTACGCCGCCGAGCTCGCCTTCCTCGCCGCGTACGACGACGGACCGCGGCCGCCCGCCTGGCGGCTCACCCCGCGTGCGGTGGTCACGTTCGTCATGGGCAGCGAGGGTCGCGCCCTGAAGCTCCCCGACGACGCCCCGACGCCCGAGGGGGCGCCGCGCCGGATGACGGTGGAGGGCAAGTTCGTCGGCGACCGTGCGCTGGTCGAGCGGTGCGTGGTGACGCTCGCCGGCGAGCGCGGGCTGCTGCTCGTCGGCGAGCCCGGCACCGCCAAGTCGATGCTGTCCGAGCTGCTGTCCACCGCTGTGTGCGGCACCAGCGGCCTGGTCGTGCAGGGCACCGCCGGCACGACGGAGGACCAGCTCAAGTACGGCTGGAACTACGCCCTGTTGCTGGCGCAGGGACCGAGCAGGCAGGCGCTGGTGCCCTCGCCGGTGCTGACCGCCATGTCCCGGGGCGCGATCGCACGGGTCGAGGAGGTCACGCGGTGCCTGCCCGAGGTGCAGGACTCGCTGGTCTCCCTGCTCTCCGAGCGGCGCATGGCCGTTCCCGAACTGGCGGGCACCGGCGACGCGTTGGCGCATGCCGCGCCGGGCTTCAACCTCATCGCCACGGCCAACCTGCGGGACAGGGGCGTGTCGGAGATGTCGGCGGCCCTCAAGCGCCGCTTCAACTTCGAGACGGTCGGCCCGATCCCGGACCTCGACGCGGAGACCGCGCTGGTGCGCAGCCAGGCGCGGGCCTCCGTGGAGCGGGTGGGCGCGCCCTTCCAGGTCGACGACGCGGTCCTGGAGGCGCTGGTCACGGCCTTCCGCGACCTGCGCGAGGGGCGGTCGGCGGAGGGCTGGGAGGTGGAGCGGCCGTCCACCGTGATGAGCACGGCGGAGGCGGTGTCCGTCGCGGGCGCGCTGGCCCTGGCCGCGGCCTACTTCCCCGGGGACCGTGACGTGCTCGGCCTGCTGCCGGGCCATCTGCTGGGCGTGGTCCGCAAGGACGACCCCGCCGACGCGTCCCGGTTGCGCGGCTACTGGGACGGGCCCGTACGGCGCCGGGCCGAGCAGGGGTCGGCCACCTGGCGCACCCTGTGGGACCTGCGCACGGTCCTGGAGGGCTGACGACCGTGTCCCTCCACCCCGCCGCAGGCGACCCGGACGCCCCGGACGCCCCGGGCTCCGCGGACCCCGCCGCCCTCCCGGACTCCGCCGACCTCCCGGACTCCTCCGGTCTACCGGACCCCGCCGGCTCTCCCAGCCCCCTCGGTTCCCTCGGCCCTCTCGGTCAGCTGGGTCCGATCGGTCCGGTCGGCGGTCCCGCGTCCCCCGACGAGGCTCTCGCCGTCCTCACCGACTCGGCCGGGCCCTGTCTCATCGGCGTCCGGCACCACGCGCCCTCGCTGGCCGCCGCCGTGCCCGCGCTGCTGGACGAGGTCCGGCCCGATGCGGTGCTCGTCGAGCTGCCCGCGGAGATGCAGGAGTGGCTGGGCTGGCTCGGGCACGAGGAGACCCGGGCCCCCGTCGCGCTCGCCGCCGCACCCGGCGACGGACGGGGCGGCGCGGGCCCGGCCTTCTACCCGTTCGCCGACTTCTCGCCCGAGCTGGCCGCCGTGCGCTGGGCCGCCCGGCACGGCGTCCCGCTGATCGCCTGCGATCTTCCGCTCGCGGACCGGGCCTGGGGCGAGGGCCGCGACGGCGCGGCGCAGGGCGCGGGCCTCGGTCTGACCGACGCGCTGCGGGCCGGGCTCACCGGCCGCCCCGGGGACGATCTGTGGGACCGGCTCGTCGAGGCCGCAGCGCCGGGCTCGCCGCCCGAGGCGCTGCGCCGGGCGGCCCTGCTGACGGGGTGGGCGCTGCGCCAGGAGGCGGCCGCCGGGGGCGGGGTGCCGGAGCTGGATCTACGGCGGGAGCGGTGGATGCGGTCGCGGATCGCCGAGGCCACCGCGCACGGCGAGCGGGCCGCCGTGGTCGTCGGCGCCTTCCACGCGCTGGCTCTGACCGCAGCGGCCCTCGCCGACGGGGGCGGCGGCGGCGACGGGGGCGGCGACGGGCGGGCGCAGGGGCGAGCCGGGGCCGGGCGGGGCGACGGCGCTTCTTCGACGGCCGGCGGCCGGGTCGGCGATCCGGCCGGGCGGGGAGCCGCCTGGATCACCTCGCTCATCCCGTACACGTACGCCCTCCTCGACGAACGGTCCGGGTACCCGGCCGGCATCCGGGATCCGCAGTGGCAGGAGACGGTGCTGCGGGCGGCGGGCGATCCGGCGGCGCTGGAGGACGCACTGGTCCGGGCCGCCGTGCGGATCTGCGCGGAACTGCGCGGCCTCGGACATCCGTCAGGGCCGGCGGACGCGCGCGAGATCAGCCGGCTGGCCTCGGACCTCGCCCGGCTGCGGGGGCTGCCCGCGCCGGGCCGGGGCGAGCTGGTCGAGGCCGTGCAGACGGTCCTCGCGCAGGGCGAGCCGTACGGACGGGGACGGGCCGTCGCACGGGCGATGGAGCGGGTGCTCGTCGGGTCGCGCACCGGCAGGCCCGCACCGGACGCGCCGCGCTGCGGACTGGCCCCTGCTGTCGAGGCCGAGACGGCCGCGCTGGGTCTGCCGGGTCCGCAGGACAGCTCCGGCGCGGTCCGGGACCTGCGGCTCGATCCGCTGCGGTCCGATCTCGACCGGCGCCGGGATCTTCTGTTGCGCCGGCTCACGGTGTGCGGAGTGCCTTACGGGGAGGCGAAGGAGGTGGTCGGCGCGGGCGGCGCGCAGGCTCTCACCTCACGCTGGGAGGTCCGCTGGACGCCGGCGACGGCGGCCATGCTGACGGCGGCCGGCGTACGGGGCGTCACCGCCGCCCAGGCCGCCGAGGGCGTGCTCCGGGAGCGGCTGCGCACGGAAGGGGACGAGGGCGGGTCGACCGCCGCCCAGGTCCTTCGGGGCCTAGGTGAGGCCGCGGAGTGCGGGTTGCCGGTGCTCGCGGACGAGCGGCTGGACGACGTCGCCGAGGTGCTGCCGCAGGCCGGCACGCTTCCCGAGCTCCTCGCCGGTCTCGCTCTGTCGGACCGTCTGCGCGCCGGTCATGTGCCGGGGCTCGGCGCCGACGAGGGGCGCACGGCGCGGGCGGCCGCCGTGGCCGAGCTGCTCACCTCGGCGGCGGTGCGTCAGGTGGACGGGTTGACCGGGTCCGAGGACCCGGCCGACGCCCACGCGCTGCTGGAACTCGCCCACCGGGCCGACCTGTTGGGCGGGGTCCGGCTCGCCGACGCGCTGGCCCGGCTGGCCGCCGACGGCTCGCCGCTGATGCGCGGCGCCGCGGGAGCCGTCCGGGTGCTGCTCGGGCAGGAGGACGCGCGCGCCTTCGGCGACCGGGTCGCGTCCTGGGTCGACGGGGCCGTCGATCCCGGCTCCCGCTCGGCCCTGACCGCCCGGCTGAGCGGGCTGCTGACCGCCGCGGGCCCCCTCCTGGAGGCCGCGGAAGCCGCTCTGACGCCGTTGCTCGACCGGGTCGCCGCGCTGCCCGACCGGGAGTTCCTGGACCGGCTTCCGGCGCTGCGGGGCGGTTTCGAGACCCTGAGCCCCGCGGCCCGCGACCGGCTCCTCGCCGCCGTCGAGGAGCGCCTCGGCGCCCGGCGCATCGGGGACACCGAGGGCGTCGACCCGGTCGCCCTCGCCGTCTGGGCCGAGGCGGACCTCGTCGCGCGCGACGCCCTGCGCACGCTGGGCCTGCTGTCGGCGCCGGGCGCCCGCGGCGGGACGGCGCCCACCGTCGAGACAGCGGCGTCCGCGGCCGTCGCCTCCGTCCCCGTCGCCTGCGAGGCCGTCCCCCACCCGGCCGGGGGCGACGCGGACGCGTCCCGCGACGAGGACCGGCGCCTCGCCGCAGACGACCGGTGGCGGCTCGTGCTGGGGCGGCGCGCCGACCGGCTGCCCGCGTCCGCCCGCTCGCTGGCGACGGCCCTGGACGAGCTGTACGGCAGCGGCCGCGGCGAGGGCAGCCGAGGGGATCTGACGGGCCCGGGGGCGGGCGGCGGGCGGGAGGCGCCGTATCCGGGGGCACGGGAGTGGTCGCAGGAGCTGGCCGCGCTGTTCGGACCGGGCATCCGGGAGGAAGTGCTGGCGGCGGCCGCGGCATCGGGCCGCAAGGACGTCCTCGCGGAGCTGGACGCGGACAGCGTGCGCCCCTCGGTGGAACTCCTGCACACGGTGCTGCGGCATGCGGGCGGGCTCCCCGAGGCCCGGCTCGCCGCGCTGCGCCCTCTCGTGCGCCGACTCGTCGACGAACTGACCCGGGAGCTGGCCACACGGCTGCGTCCCGCCCTGCACGGCACGACCCTGCCGCGCCCGAGCCGGCGGCCCGGCGGCGGTCTCGACCTGCCGCGCACCCTGCGCGCCAACCTGACGACCGCGCGGCGCGGCCCGGACGGCGTCGTGCGGGTCGTCCCCGAGCGCCCGGTGTTCCGCAGCCGGGCGCGGCGGGCCGCGGACTGGCGGCTGATCCTGGTCACGGACGTCTCCGGGTCCATGGAGGCGTCCACGGTGTGGGCTGCGCTGACGGCGTCGGTGCTGGCCGGCGTGCCGACGCTGTCGACCCACTTCCTGGCGTTCTCCACGGAGGTCATCGACCTCACCGGTCACGTCGAGGACCCGCTGTCGCTGCTGCTGGAAGTCAGTGTGGGCGGCGGCACGCACATCGCGGCGGGTCTGCGGCAGGCCCGCGAGCTCGTCACGGCGCCGTCCCGGACCCTCGTCGTGGTCGTCAGCGACTTCGAGGAGGGCTATCCGCTGGGCGGGCTGCTCGCCGAGGTACGGGCGCTCGTCGGGTCGGGCTGCCATGTGCTGGGCTGCGCGAGTCTCGACGACTCGGGCCGGCCGCGCTATTCCACGGGCGTCGCCGGGCAGCTCGTCGCCGCGGGCATGCCCGTCGCCGCCCTCAGTCCGCTCGAACTCGCCCGCTGGGTAGGGGAGAAGATCGCATGAGCCCGGATCTGTTGCCTCCGGTCGCCCCGTCCGTCACCGCCGACCTGGTCGAGGCGCTGTCGCCGAGGCTGCGCAAGCGTCTGGACGCGGGCGTGGCCAAGCTGGCGGCTCGTCCGGTCGTCCGCGACGGGGACACCGTGCGGATCGCCGTCGACGACGACACCGACCTCGAACTGCACGCCCCGGACGGCGTGGTGAGCACCGCGGACGCGATCCGCTGCGGTTGTCTGCTGGCGCCCGACTGTCTGCACCGGGCGGCGGCGGCCTCCGCCGCGCCGGTGGCGCAGGACGTCCCGGCGGCCGCGGCGACGGCCCCGGTCGGGCGGCGGCCCGAGCAGGCCCGAGAGGACGGGCCCGGACGAGGGCGGTCACCGGAGCCGGGCTCGTCGGCCGGCGCCACCGCCCCCGACGCGACCTCCGCCCCCGCTACGGCCGCCGTCCCCGACGCGACCTCCGCCCCCGCTACGGCCGCCGTCCCCGATGCGGCGTCCGCCCTCGCCGCGTCCTCCGCCCCCGATGCGCACGTCGCCGGGGAGGCGACCGCCGTCGATCTCCTCGCCCCCGCCCAGCTCACCGCCGCGCAAGCCGTGTTCGACGCGGCGGCCGCCGTACTCGACGCCGGGACGGACGGGTCCGGCGCGGTGCTCCAGGCGGCGTTGCTGCGCGCCGCGCACACCGCGCGGCTCGCGGGACTGCCCCGGGCCGCCGCAGCGGCGGTCTCCGTGGTCACCGGGGTGCGCGCGGCCCGCTCCGCCGACCCGGCCTACCGGCTGCCCGAGCTGGCGGACGCGCTGAGGGACGTCCTCGCCGTGGCGCACCGGCTCCCGTCCGCGAGCGGCGGGGCGCTGGCCGAACTGCGCGGGACGGTGCGGCAGCCGTACACGCCGGACGGTTCGCTGCGCCTGTACGGGGTCTTCTCCGAGCCCGTCCTGACGGCGACCGGGCACGCGGGCGCGGTCACCTGGACCGCCGATGCCGAGGGCCGCCTGTACACGGTCTCCGACGTGGCTCCCGGCGGGCCCGGCCGGGCGACCGGCGCCGCCGACCGGACCGTGCGGATGGGCGACACCGCGCTGACCCACCGTGAGCTGGCGCGCGCCGGCCTCGCGGTGTCCGGCGCGACCGTCTCGCCGACCGGCCGGCTCGGCGCGGGGGCCCGTGTGCGGGCGGTGCGCGCCTCCGGGGCCCTCTGGGACGCCGCACCGCTCGACCGGCTGTGGCGGGTCCCCGTCGCCGAGCAGGTCGCGGGGGCCCTGGCCGGTGGCCGAGACCTGCTGTTCCTCACGGTGACCCTCGCGGGGGCGGTCCGGGAGGCGACGGGCGAGTGTCTGCTGGCCGACTGCGAAGGACGTGCCCTGCGGCTCGTCGCGGCCCACGACCACCCCGCCCTGCCCTACCGCGACAACCTCCGTCTGCTGGCCGCCGCCCGCGGGAGCCGCCTGCGGATCGTCGTCCGACTGTCCCCGGGGCCGCTCCCCCGTGCGCAGTTGCTCGCCGCCGAGCACCCGAGCAGGTCCGACGCCCGGCTGGACCTGGGTCTGGACCGTCTCCGCCACGCCGACCTGCCCCCCGTGACGGCCGTCCCCGCGCCCGTCGCCGTACCCGTCGCGGACGAGGCCCCGCTGCACCTGCTGCGCCGGCGCGTGCACCAGACCGTGTCCGGGGGCCGCCGGGTGCTGGCCTTTCCGGGCGGCGGGACGGGGGACGGAGCCCGGCTGCGTCGCGTGGGCCTCGGCACCGCCGGCGACCTTCTGGACGAGCTGGGGGCCGCCGCCGCGGACCGCTCCCGCGACGCCTTCGGCCGGCTGCTCCCCGCCGACACGCACCGTTTCGCCCGTGCGTGGCTCGCCTCCGCCCTCTACACCGGCGAGGTCGAACGAGCACTGTGCGCGGCGGCGTGGGGTACTGGCAGGGAGGTGACCGCCCCGGCGTTTTAGGTCAGGATCTGACCTCAATCGCTCCTACTGTGGTCCTCGACCGCGGAACAGGATCGACCGAGGAAAGAACTATGAGCGACTCCCCCACCCTCACCGGCGAGCGCGCCGACCTGCTGGCAGCGCTGACCAAGAGCCGGCACTTCCTGCGCTTCACCACGCGCGACCTCACCGACGAGCAGGTCGGACAGCGCACCACGGTGAGCGAGCTGTGTCTCGGAGGGCTGATCAAACACGTCACCTCCGTCGAGCGGAACTGGGTCGGCTTCATCCTCGAAGGCCCCTCGGCGATGCCCGACTTCACCAAGATGACGCAGGACGACTGGGCCGCGCGAGCCGCCGAGTTCCGGATGCTGCCCGGGGAGACGCTGACCGGCGTGCTGAAGGAGTACGCCGAGGCGGCGTACCGCACGGACGAGCTGCTCACCACGCTGCCCGACCTGGACGCGGAGCAGCCGCTGCCGCCGGCTCCCTGGTTCGAGCCGGGCGCGCGCCAGACGGCCCGCCGGGTCCTGCTGCACATCATCGCCGAGACCGCCCAGCACGCCGGGCACGCGGACATCATCCGCGAGGCCATCGACGGGGCGAAGAGCATGGGCTGAGGCCGCTCGGCCTCGTCGGTGCGGGCGGCTCCCGCCGCCCGCAGCCGACTCAGCGGCCCACGCCGATGAGACCCGTCAAGTAGCGCCAGAGCGACGAGCGTTGCCGGATCGCCGGGTCCGGCAGCGCCGAGTCCGGCAGCGTCGGGTCCGAGGCCGTCGAATCCGCCTCCGCCGTCGGCTCGGCGGGTTCCGCGTCCGGGGCCCGGCCCGGCTGCGGTCCGGGCGTCGCGGCGAGTGCGTACCGTACCGGCAGCGAGCGCAGGCCCCGCATGAACGGCGAAGAACGCCAGGGCAGTTGGTCGACCGGCAGGGCGAGCTCCAGATGGGAGAACCGCTCGAACAGCCGGCCCACGCCGACCGCCGCAACCGTCGAGGCAAGCTCGCGCGCCGGGCACTGGCGGCGGCCCGCGCCCCAGGCGAGATGCGCCCGGGTGCTGACCGTGGTGCCGGACTCCACATGGCCGGCGAACAGCGGGTCGGCGTGCGCCGCCGCGGAGGAGACCCACACCGGGTCGCCCGCCCGGATCACATGGTTGCCCAGCGGGGTGTCCGCGGCCGCGAAGCGCGGCACGAAGTTGACCAGCGGCGGCTTGCGCATGACCACCCGGTTCATGCTCTCCCGGACCATGCCCGCGGACAGGCTGGCCCGCGCGCCGCCGCCCTCGCCGGAGATGACCTCGACCACGGTGTTGGAGATGAGGATGCCGACGTGGTCGGAGGTCATGCCCAGCAGCATGAACAGCTCACGGGCCAACTCGTCGAGCGACAGGTCGGGATGGGCCGCCAGCAGGTACGAGGGGAAGTCCTCCCCCGGCGTCCTCAGCTTCACCGCCGCCAGTTCCGCGAGCGCCGCCAACAAGCGCTCCAGCGCCGGTTCGGCGTCCGGGCCCGCGTCCAGCACCCGCCACATGTCCATCAGCGCGTCGTCGCCCTGGGACCCGGGGAACCCGAGCAGCCGGCTCGCGACCATCAGCGGCAGCGGACGGGCGAACTGGGCGGACAGATCCGCCAGGCCCGTGCCGCCGGCCTGGCCCACCAGGGTGATCAGCTCGTCGGCGTAGGCGGTCACGGCCGCCTTCAGGCGCTTGGCCTGGGGATGGCGCGGATCCTGGAACGGCTTGAGCGCCGCGTCCCACGCCGTGCGCAGCGCCGGGTAGCCGGGACCGCCCTGGATCAGCACATGGTTGACCTCGAGGGAGGGTCCGAGCGGCCAGTCGGCCGGCACCCTGCCCTCCGTGCGGGCCCGCCAGTTCTCCAGCCCCTTCGGCCAGGCGGCGTCGTCCTGGAGCACCTCGAGCGACTCGCGGTAGCCGAGGACCAGCCAGGCGGGCACGCCCAGCAGATCGACCGGCGCGACCGGACCGTGGCGCTGGCGCAGCCGCTCGTACACGAGGGAAGGACGCGTCTCGTAGTCCCTGGTCAGCAGCGGTTCGAGAGTCATCGTCTCCAACCGCGCGCCGTCGAGGTCCACGGATCCGCCGCCGTCCACCTGCGATTCCACTGCTCTGCCGCCCCCTTGGCACTCCCCATACCGGCGCGTCGTCGATCGGCAGCCGGAACCGGGGGGACCCTATCCCAGGCCCCGGCCGCGGGGAAACGGCCGGGGCGCGACCTGAACGTACGAAGAAGCGCGCGACCGGCGGGCGACGGGAGGGGGCCCGGTCGGCGATTGCTTGTCACGGCAGGACGAAGCCGCGCCCGCCGGGACTCACCTCACGCAAACGCAACAGCGATCGCCGGGGGCCACAGCGGCGTCGCTGCCATATTCGAGAACCACTTTCGGAGGTGGCTGTGACGCGAGAGGCGACAACGCCCCAGGCGACCATGACCGGTTCGGCGGACAGCTCCGCCGCACGCATCGCGGACCTGGCGCGCCGTCAGGAGCAGGCCGCCGTGGCGGTCCCGCCGCGCAGACGCGGGGCGCTCAGCGCGCGGGAGCGGATCGAACGGCTCGTGGACCAGGGCTCCTTCACCGAGACCGGTCTGTTCGTCCGGGCTACCCGGGAGGAGGACACAACTGGACCTACTGGCGACGGGAGTTCACCGCCTCCTGGCCGATGATCGCCCGTGCGCTGGGGGTGCCGGAGCGACGTCGGTGCCGCCGGGGCCCCCGAACCGCTCCTTCGGTGCCACCGGACCTGGCCGAGTTGCTGCGCTCCGACCTCGAAGCCGTGGCCGACGAGGTGGAGGAAGAGGTCCGCCGACAGGTCCCCGAATACGGGGGCCCGCCGCCGCGGTCCAGGGCCGCCACATCAGGTCCGGCGTGGTTCAGGCGCTCACCCTGTTCGTCGACCACATCGCCGACCCGCGGGGCCAGGACGCCGCCATCGCCGCGACGTACTACGAACTCGGCCGCGGCGAAGCCCTCGAAGGACGCAGCCTGGACGCGCTGCAGTCGGCGTTGCGCGTGGGCGGGCTGCACGCCTGGCGGCGGCTCAGCCGCACGGCCGAGGAGGTCGGGCTGGACTCCACAGCCGTGGCCGCCCTCGGCGAACTGGCGTTCAGGACGGTGCACGAGGTCGCGGAGGCGGCAGCAGCCGGATACGCCGAGGCCCGGTCCCGCAGCGCCGACGAGCTGGAGCGGCGTCGCCGGCGCCTGCTCGACCTGCTGCTGGGCGAGCGGTCGGTGTCCCCCGAGGCGGTGCAGGAGCTGGCGCACGCCGCACGCCGGCGGGTGCCCTCGCAGGTCGCGGTCGTCGTCCTCGCGGCCAGCGCGGACCCGGACGCGCAGGACCCGCCGCCGGATCCGCTTTGTGGAAATGTCCAGGGTGATGGCGAAGGGTGCGCCGAGGGGGAATGTGCCTCTTGACGGCGCGGGGGCGGGAGTGAAGACTCCTTCA
>NZ_JBEPBI010000097.1:0-27322 GCF_040299045.1 Streptomyces sp. NPDC001027 | reverse complement strand
CGCCTCGGGTGTGAGCACAGGGCGCGGGACGAGGATTCCGCAGTCCGCGCAGACCGGCCCCGCCGACGGTTCGTGGTCCAGTTCGTACTTCCAGGGCAGTCGTTCGCCGCCGCACACCGGGCAACCGGTGCCCGGCGCGCGCTCCAGCGCGGCGATCAGCTTGCGGAGCACGTCGGCCAGCGGCTCACGGGGATGGAGCCGCGGGTCGTCGCACCAGGCGACGCCGAAACCGCCCCAGGTCAGGCGGTGCCAGTCGTCCACGCTTCCGGGCCGTCGCAGCCCGTCGTGCTTCTCCTTCTTGCGGCGTTCGGCGAACTCGCCCTCATAGGTCAGCCACACCGCGCGCGCCGCCTCCAGCTCGTCCAACGCGGCCACGAGCCGCGCCGGATCGGGGGAGCGGTCCTCCGGGCCGAACCCGGCCCGGGAGCACAGATGGTCCCAGGTCGCCCTGTGCCCGTAGGGGGCGAACCGCTCAAGGCACTTGCGGAGCGAATACCGCCGCAGCGCCAGATCGCACCGCGGGTCGCGCACCTGTCTCGCCAGACTCCGGAAACCGGCCATCGCCTTGCACCTCCGTCACATCTGCACCTGAGCTTCGGTCACTTCGGCGTCGTCGCACGGACGTCGTCGAATAGACGTATCGACAAGCGATTCGGCTCCATCCGATCTACGACCCGATCTACGACGACCTCCAGAAGCCGAAAACTTGACGCATGTTCATCTTCAATCCCGGGGATACCGGCGGTAACCTTTCGGCCACCCCCGTCGCTAGGAGCAGCCGATGCCTCGGCGAACCCCCCGCAACTCTCTCGACAGACTGAGAACTCCCGGCAGATTCCCCGGGTTCCTGAAGACCGCTTCCATATGCGTTCTGATCGCCGGACTTTTGTCGCCTCTTACCCAAGTGGCGGCAGCGGCCGAGGTCACGGCCGCCAACGACTACTGCGGCGGACAGTGTTCCGACATCCTGCCGCCCGGCGAGAACGGCAACGCCACCCTGGCGCAGATCCTCCTCAACCAGGCGTTCGGCGCCCAGCCCGAACACGCGGAGGACCAGCTCGGCCCTTACGCCAACCTCGCCAAGGGCTACCCCACCCTCACCAACGCCACGATCAACACCTTCTTCAACGACGCGTCGTTCGGCGTCCCCGCCGACCAGGTCGCCTCGACCGTCAAGCCCGCGGGCCGCACGGACGTGACGATCGTCCGCGACAAGAAGACGGGCGTACCGCACATCTCGGGCACCACCCGCTACGGCACCGAGTTCGGCGCCGGGTACGCCGCAGCCCAGGACCGGCTGTGGCTCATGGACGTCTTCCGTCATGTCGGGCGCGGCCAGCTGACCGCGTTCGCGGGCGGCGACCCCTCCAACCAGGGTCTCGAGCAGCAGTTCTGGCGCAATGCTCCGTACACCGAGGCAGACCTCCAGGCCCAGATCGACAACGCCGTCGCCGTCAACGGCGCTCGCGGCCAGCAGGCTCTCGCCGACGCAGGCGCCTATCTGGCAGGCGTCAACGCCTACATCGACGCCTCCGACAGTGGCCGCTACTTCCCCGGTGAATACGTCCTGACCGGACACAAGGACTCAATCACCAACGCCGGCACCATCGACCACTTCAAGATCACCGACCTGGTGGCGCTGGCCTCGGTCATCGGCGCGCTGTTCGGCTCGGGCGGCGGCGGCGAGGTCAACAACGCCGTCTCACTGCTCGCCGCGCAGGAGAAGTACGGCGTGGAGCAGGGCACCCAGGTCTGGGAGGCGTTCCGCGAACGCAACGACCCCGAGGCCGTCCTCACCGTCCACAACGGCGAGAGCTTCCCCTACGGCGGCAAGCCCGCGACCGCGCAGGGCGAGGCGCTGCCCGACGCCGGTTCGGTGGCCTCGCAGCCGCTGGTCTACGACGCCACGGGCACCGGCGCCGACGCGAGCGCGACCGCCGCCACCGCCAAGGCGACCGCCGCAGCCCTCAGCTCGGCCAAGCGCGGCATGTCCAACGCCCTCGTGGTGAGCGGCAAGTCCACCGCGAGCGGCCACCCGATCGCCGTCTTCGGCCCGCAGACCGGTTACTTCGCCCCGCAACTGCTCATGCTCCAGGAGATCCAGGGCCCGGGCATCAGCGCCCGCGGCGCCTCCTTCGCGGGCCTGAGCATGTACGTCGAACTCGGCCGCGGCCAGGACTACGCGTGGAGCGCCACGACGTCCGGCCAGGACATCATCGACTCCTACGCGGTCGAACTGTGCCAGGACGACTACCACTACCTGTACCACGGCGTCTGCACGGCGATGGACGTCATCGAGCAGAAGAACGCCTGGAAGCCGACCACCGCCGACGGGACGGCCGCCGGCTCGTACACCATGCGCGTCTACCGCACGAAGTACGGGCCCGTGGAGTACCGCGCGACCGTGGGCGGCAAGAAGGTCGCCTACACCACCCTGCGGTCGTCCTACATGCACGAGGCCGACTCGATCATCGGCTTCCAGATGCTGAACGACCCGGACTACGTCAAGAGCCCGCAGACCTTCCAGAGCGCGGTGCAGCACATCAACTACACGTTCAACTGGTTCTACGCCGACTCCACGCACACCGCGTACTACAACAGCGGCGACAACCCGGTCCGCGCGAGCGGCGTCGACGCCGAGTTCCCGGTGTGGGCGCAGGCGGCCTACGAGTGGAAGAACTGGACGCCGGCCACCAACACGGCCGAGTACACCCCGGCCTCGGCGCACCCCAACTCCGTCGACCAGGACTACTACATCTCCTGGAACAACAAGCAGGCCAAGAACTACACGACGGCCTCGTGGGGCGACGGGTCCGTGCACCGCGGCAACCTCCTCGAGGACCGGGTGAAGAAGCTGGTCGCGGCCGGCGGCGTCACGCGCGCGTCCCTGACGAAGGCGATGGCGGAGGCGGCGCTCGTCGACCTGCGGGCCGAGGACGTCCTGCCCGACCTGCTGAAGGTGATCAACAGCTCGACGGTCACCGACTCCGCCGCGGCGGCCGCCGTGACCAAGCTGCAGACCTGGCTGACGGCCGGCGGCAGACGCACGGAGACCACGGCGGGCTCCAAGACGTACGCCGACGCCGACGCGATCCGCATCCTGGACGCGTGGTGGCCGCTGCTGGTCAAGGCCGAGTTCGAACCCGGTCTGGGCACGGCCCTCTACAACGCCTTCGGCGCCAACCTGCCCATCGACGAGGCCCCGTCGGCCGCCCACGGGCCGACCGGATCGCACGCCGGCAGCTCCTTCCAGTACGGCTGGTGGAGCTACGTCGACAAGGACGTCCGCGCCGTGCTCGGCGAGACCGTGCAGGGCGGGCTGACGCAGAAGTACTGCGGCGGCGGCACCCTGAGCGGCTGCCGGGACGTCCTGATCAGCACCCTGAAGACGGCGGCCGGCAAGACCGCGGCCCAGGTCTACCCGGCCGACAAGCTCTGCACGACGGCCGGCAACCAGTGGTGCGCCGACTCGATCGTGCAGCGAACCCTGGGCGGCATCAAGCACGGCAACATCAGCTGGCAGAACCGGCCCACCTTCCAGCAGGTGGTGGAGTTCACCTCGCACCGGTGAGGCCCTGAGGAACGGCGGCGGGTCAGCGCACGCGGCCCGCCGCCAGCACCAGCCGCGCCAGCTCGGGGTGCACGATGTCACTGTGCGCCCCGGCCGGCGCCCCGCCGCGCCGGACGACGGCGGCCGCGTCCACGTTCACGCACCCCGACGCCGGCAGCGGGCCGGCCAGCGCCTCGGCGAGGGTGCACGCACGCGTGCCGGGCACCGCCTGCACCCCGTCGTGCCCCATGGCGCCCCACTTGGCGCCCAGCAGGCTGCCGACGCCGAACTCCTCGACCGCCCCGCGTGCGTCGCCCGCCATCCGGGAGGCCAGCGGATACATGGTGCCGAGCGCCGCGTCGAAGGAGGAGTGACAGCACACCAGAGGTCCGTCGACACGGTGCTGCTGTCCCTGGAGCACCCCGCCCGCGCCTGCGTCGTGCGGCAGCCGCGCCGCGAACGCGTAGTGCGAGAAGGCTCCCTGGAGCAGCGTCACGGACTTGACCGTCCGCACGCCTTCAGGCAGTCCGCGCAGCGCGAACGACACCAGCCGCCCGCCGAAGCTGTGCCCCACCAGATGCACCCGCACCGCCGGCGCGACCGCGGCCAGCCGGCCCACGAACGGACCGAGCCCGCGCTCGCCGACCGTCCCCGCCCGCCGCTTCATCGCGTAGTACGCCGCCTGGCGCAGCAGTTCGTGCGCCCCGTCCCAGGGGTTGGGCAGCGAGAACCCCGCGACGACGGCCCCGCGCTCCGGGCCCGCTCCCGATCCCCCGGGCACCGGATCGCCGGACACCGACCCGGCGGACACCGAACCCCCGGACACCGAACCTCCGGACACCGAACCCCCGGCCGCCGACCCGGCGGACACCGGGTCGCCGGACGGCGTGCTTCCGGCGTCGAGTCCGGCCAGGGCACGGGCGAACTCCTCACAGATCTCCGCCGTGGGCCCGGCGAACATCTCAGGCTGCCCGTCCGGCGGCAGACCCTCCGCCAGGGTGTCCGCCGCGAACAGCGCCTGCGGCCCCTGCGGAGCCACGTCGGCCAGCAGCCGCACCAGCCCCCCGAACTCCTCGAGCGCGGCCTCTCCGGGCGGGCGCCGCTCCAGGAGCCGACCGATCCGGTCCACCACCGCCGCCCGGTCCGGGAAGGTCTGCAGCAGCGCGTGCCGGGTCTCCCCGTCCAGCGCCCCACGCCGGACGGCCGCCGCGGCGACGGACCGAGGGAAGTCGGGGATCGCCTCGTCCGGGAACCGCATCGACGGCCACACCACGCCGACGTAACCGATCCTCGCGGCCGGGGCGAGGGCCGGCATCGGCGCGAAGAAGCGGCTGTAGAGGCCGGTCGCCGCGGAGCGGTCGGTGTTCCAGCCGTGCGCGAAGACGATCAGGTCACGGACGCCGCGCCGCGCCGCCTCGGCCGCCAGCCGGTCGCGCCGTGCGCCGTCGGTGTCGCCGTCGGCGTCGAAGGTCAGCTCCCAGTAGGGCGTCACGCTCATCGCAGGTTCTGCCACGACAGGCCCCCTCGTTCCCCAAGCAGGTGCGCCAGATGCGCGCATCGTCCTGCGAACGGGAACGATTGGCCATACGTCACGCCTCATCATGTCTCGTCCCGGCTCATCATGTCTCGTCACGACCTGTCGCGCCTCGTCCGCACGGAAGGCGACCGTCCCGGGCCCGTGCGAGCCGCGCGCGCCGAACGGCCGGGAATCCGGAGCAGCCCTTCCATCGCCACATACCGACTGGTTAGTCTGAGTCGCGGAGCCGGAGCGTGCCCGAGGGCCGCGATCCGTGCCGCAGCCGCGTCGAAGGAGACCGAGGGTGGAAGCCGTGCAGGATGCCGGAGTGGTCGTGACCGGAGCGGGAGGCGGCATCGGCGCCGCGCTGGCCCGCCGCTTCGCCGCCGAGGGCGCCCGGGTCGTGGTCAACGACCTGGACGCGGACCGGGCGCGGGCGGTCGCCGACGAGATCGGCGGCATCGCGGTCCCCGGCGACGCCTCGGCGGTCGTGGACCGGGCCCGCGAGGCCCTCGACGGCGTCGTCGACGTGTACTGCGCCAACGCCGGAGTCGCCTCGGGCGGCTCCGAGGCCGCCGAGGACGCGGTCTGGGCGCAGGCCTGGGACGTCAACGTGATGGCTCACGTCCGCGCGGCCCACGCGCTGCTCCCGGACTGGCTGGAGCGCGGCCGGGGACGCTTCGTCTCCACCGTCTCCGCGGCCGGCCTGCTCACCATGATCGGCGCCGCCCCCTACAGCGTCACCAAGCACGGCGCGTACGCCTTCGCCGAGTGGCTGTCGCTGACCTACCGCCACCGCGGGGTCAAGGTCCACGCGATCTGTCCCCAGGGCGTGCGCACCGACATGCTGGACGCCACCGGCAGCGCCGGCGACCTGGTGCTCAAGCCGACCGCGATCGAGCCGCGGGACGTGGCGGACGCCCTGTTCAAGGGCATCGCCGAGGACCGCTTCCTGATCCTGCCGCACCCCGAGGTCGCCGGGTACTACCAGGTGCGCGCCGGCGATCCCGACCGCTGGCTCGCCAACATGAACCATCTCCAGCAGAAGTGGGAGGCGGCCGGGTGACGGCGCCCGCCTCGCGCTACGGGGCCAAGCCGTGGCTGGCGCTCCTCGACGACGCCCAGCGCGCCCCGATCGAGCCCGCCGACTCCCTGGTGCACGCCTTCCGCAGGTCCGCCGCCGAGGTCCCGGACCGCACCTGCCTCGCCTACTTCGACGGCCGGCTCAGCTACCGCGAGGCCGACGAGCTCAGCGACTCCGTGGCCGGTCACCTCGCCGCCCGCGGCCTGCTGCCCGGCGACCGGGTCGCCGTCCTGCTGCAGAACTCCCCGCTCTTCGTGCTCGCCGTGCTCGGCGCGTGGAAGGCGGGCGCGACGGTCGTCCCGGTCAACCCGATGTACAAGGCGGGCGAGGTCGCCCACGTCCTGCGGGACGGCGACGTCGCCGCACTGATCTGCTCCGACCGCGCGTGGGAGGCCTATCTGCGCGAGACGGCCGCCGACTCGCCGGTGCGGGTCGTCCTCACCGGCTGCGAGCTGGACTTCCAGACCCGCGGCGACGCGCGCGTGCTCGCCTTCGAAAGGCTCCCGCAGGCCCCCGACGCCGACGACCTCACCGCCGTCGCCCGCGCCGGCCACCGCGCCCCCGAGGGCCGCGAGGCCGCCCCCGCCGACATCGCCCTGATCAGCTACACCTCGGGCACCAGCGGCGCCCCCAAGGGCGCCGTCAACACGCACGGCAACGTCATGTTCAACGCCGAACGGCAGCGCACCGGACTGCGACTGCCCGAGGCGCCGGTGTACTACGCGCTCGCGCCCCTGTTCCACATCACCGGCATGGTCTGCCAGCTCGCCGCGTGCCTGAACGGCGCGGGCACGCTCGTCCTGACGTACCGCTTCGAGGCGGGCGTGACGCTGGAGGCGTTCGCCGAGCACCGGCCGCACTACACCGTCGGCCCCTCGACCGCGTTCATGGCGCTCGCCGCCCACCCCTCCTGCACCCGGGACCACTTCGCGTCGTTCGCGCACATCTCCTCCGGCGGCGCGCCCGTGCCGCCGGCCCTGGTGGAGACGTTCCGCTCCCGCTTCGGGCCGTACATCCGCAACGGCTACGGGCTCACCGAGTGCACCGCCCCCTGCGCCTCGGTGCCGCCACAGCTCGAAGCGCCGGTCGACCCGGTCTCCGGGACCCTCGCCGTCGGGGCGCCCGGCCCGGACACGGTCGTGCGCATCGTCGACGACCGGGGCGCGGAGACGCCGTTCGGCGAGCCGGGCGAGATCGTGGTGCGGGGCCCGCAGGTCGTCCCCGGGTACTGGCGGCGGCCCGAGGCCACCGCCGAGGCCCTCCCCGGCGGCGAGCTGCGCACGGGGGACATCGGCTTCATGGACGAACAGGGCTGGCTGTACGTCGTCGACCGCAAGAAGGACATGATCAATGCCTCCGGCTTCAAGGTGTGGCCGCGCGAGGTCGAGGACGTGCTGTACACCCACCCGTCGGTGCGCGAGGCGGCCGTCGTCGGGGTGCCGGACGGCTATCGCGGGGAGACCGTCAAGGCGTACATCAGCCTGCGTCCGGGCGCGGACGCGGATGCCGATACGCTCGCGGCCTACTGCAAGGACAGACTGGCGGCCTACAAATACCCGCGTCAGGTGGAGATCCTGCCCGACCTGCCGAAGACGGCGAGTGGCAAGATCCTCCGTCGGGAACTGCGTTCCCGCACGCACGACGGTCAGTAGCGCGACAGCCGGCGAGACGCGCCGACAAGGCATCGAGGAAGGCAGGTGGCGGCAGTGCCCAGGACCACGGACGGCGACGGGACTCCCGTGCCGCAGCGGCTGCTCGCCGCCGCCACCCGGCTCTTCGCCGAGCAGGGCTACGACCGCACCTCGGTGCAGGAGATCGTCGAGGCGGCGGGCGTCACCAAGGGGGCCCTCTACCACTACTTCGGCTCCAAGGACGACCTGCTGCACGAGGTGTACGCGCGCGTGCTGCGCGTCCAGCAGGAGCGGCTCGACGCCTTCGCGAACGCCGACGAACCGATCGAGAAGCGGCTGAGGGGGGCGGCGGCCGACGTCGTCGTCACCACCATCGAGAACCTCGACGACGCGATGATCTTCTTCCGCTCGATGCACCACCTGAGTCCGGAGAAGAACAAGCAGGTCCGGTCCGAGCGCCGGCGCTACCACGAACGCTTCAGAGCGCTCGTCGAGGAGGGCCAGGCCTCCGGCGTCTTCTCCACGGCCACCCCGGCCGACCTCGTCGTGGACTACCACTTCGGGTCGGTGCACCACCTGTCGACCTGGTATCGGCCGGACGGCCCGATGGGCGCACAGGAGGTCGCCGACCACCTGGCCGACCTGCTGCTGCGGGCCCTGCGCCCCTGAGCGCCGCCCGCAGGCAAGGAGCGATCGCCATGGCGACCGCCCCTTGCCCGCGTCCCCGCCTACCTGCCTAGAGGTACTTCTTCAGCTCGCGCCGCGCCAGCGACCGCTGGTGCACCTCGTCCGGCCCGTCCGCGATCATCAGGGTGCGCGCCCCGGCGTACAGCTCGGCCAGCGGGAAGTCCTGGCTGACGCCGCCCGCGCCGTGCAGCTGGATCGCCCGGTCGATGATGTCGACGACCGCCCGCGGAGTGGCGATCTTGATGGCCTGGATCTCCGCGTGCGCGCCCCGGTTGCCGACGGTGTCCATCATCCAGGCGGTCTTGAGCACCAGCAGCCGCAGCTGCTCGACCGTCACGCGCGCGTCCGCGATCCAGTTGTGCACCACGCCCTGCTGTCCCAGCGCCTTGCCGAAGGCCGTACGGGAGACGGCCCTGCGGCACATCAGCTCGATCGCCCGCTCCGCCATGCCGATCAGCCGCATGCAGTGGTGGATGCGGCCGGGACCGAGGCGGGCCTGCGCGATGGCGAAACCGCCCCCCTCCTCGCCGATGAGGTTCGTCGCCGGCACGCGCGCGTGGTCGAACACCACCTCGGCGTGGCCGCCGTGCGAGTGGTCCTCGTACCCGAAGACCTGCATGGCCCGCCGGACGGTGACGCCGGGCGTGTCCCGCGGCACCAGCACCATGGACTGCTGACGCCGGATGTCCGCGCCGCCCGGGTCCGTCTTGCCCATCACGATGAAGATCCTGCAGTCCGGGTTCATCGCCCCCGAGATGTACCACTTGCGGCCGGTGATGACGTATTCGTCGCCGTCCCGCTCGATGTGCGTGGTGATGTTGGTGGCGTCCGAGGAGGCCACCTCCGGCTCGGTCATCGCGAACGCCGAACGGATCTCACCGGCCAGCAGCGGCTCCAGCCACTGCTTCTTCTGCCGCTCGTCGCCGAACTGCGCGAGCACCTCCATGTTCCCGGTGTCCGGCGCGGCGCAGTTCAGCGCCGTCGGCGCCAGCTGCGGCGAACGGCCGGTGATCTCGGCGAGGGGCGCGTACTGCAGGTTGGTGAGCCCGGCGCCGTGCTCGGCGTCGGGCAGGAAGAGGTTCCACAGGCCCTGGCTGCGCGCCTCGGCCTTCAGCTCCTCCACCACGGCCGGGGTGTCCCACGGCGAGGCCAGCAGCGCGCGCTGCTCCTCGGCCACCGCCTCGGCCGGGTAGACGTGCTCGTCCATGAAGGCGAGCAGCCTGGCGCGGAGGTCCTCGGTGCGCGCGTCGAACGCGAAGTCCATGCCGGTCAGCCTTCCTGGAGAGTGGTCAGTCCGTGCTCGATGAAGACGGGGACGAGCTCCCCGATGCGGTCGAAGCCGCGCCCGACCGTCTGGCCGAGCGTGTAGCGGTAGTGGATGCCCTCAAGGATCACGGCGAGCTTGAACCAGGCGAACGCCGTGTACCAGGCGACCGCCGCGACGTCGCGGCCGGAGCCCGCCGCGTACCGCTCGACCAGCTCGGCAGGCGACGGATGGCCGGGCGCCGAGGCGGTCGTGGAGATCGGGGAGTTCGGCAGCTCCAGCGGAACGCTGTACATCACCAGCAGACCGAGGTCGGTCAGCGGGTCGCCGAGGGTCGACATCTCCCAGTCGAGGATCGCGCGGATCGTGTCGTCGGGGCCGATCAGGACATTGTCGAGCCGGTAGTCGCCGTGCACGACGGCGGCGCCGGGGGAGGCCGGCAGCTCGCGGCCGAGTGCCGCGTGCAACTCGTCGATCCCGGCCAGCTCACGGCTGCGGGAGGCGTCCAGCTGCTTGCCCCAGCGGCGCAGCTGCCGGTCCAGGAAGCCCTCCGGCCGGCCGAAGTCGGCCAGGCCGACCTCGGCGGGGTCCACCGCGTGCAGCTCCACCAGGGTGTCCACCAGCGACAGCAGCGCGTCCCGGGTGCGCCGCTCGCCGATCGGGGCGAGCTCGTCGGCCGTCCGGTAGGGGGTGCCCTCGACGAACTCCATGAGGTAGAACGGCGCCCCGAGCACGTCGTCGTCCTCGCACAGCAGGACCGGGCGGGGCACCGGCACGCTCGTCGGGTGCAGCGCGCTGATCACCCGGTGCTCGCGCTTCATGTCGTGCGCGGTGGCCAGGACGTGCCCCAGCGGAGGCCGGCGTACGACCCACTTCGCCTCGCCGTCGGAGACCGCGTAGGTGAGGTTGGACCGTCCGCCTTCGATCAGCCGTCCGGTGAGGGGGCCGTGGACCAGACCGGGACGCTCGCGCTCCAGCAGAGCGCGTAGCCGGTCGAGGTCGAGTCCGGGCGGGTGGTCGGGGCTCATGCGTCGCTCCTACGGACGGGACGGGTGAACAGGGGCTCGCCCCATGATGCCGACCGGTCGGTATGGAGTCCAGGGGTGATGCCCAACGTGATCGGGGCCACGATAGGCCGACGGCTCCCCGGACAGTACCCGCAGAGCCGTCCGGCAGCCCGCTTTTCGGCCGTTCCGGCTGTTCCGGACGTCGCGGAGGCCACGGGCCGCCACGGCCGTCCCGCTTGCGCGGCGCTCGGGGACCCCGGAGGGTCGGACCCATGAAGGCGATCAGTTACGCAGGCTACGGCGGGCCGGAAACGCTCGAGTACCAAGAGGTGCGCGACCCGAGGATCGGCCCCGACGCGGTGCTGGTGAAGGTCCGCGCGGCTGCCGTGAACCCCGTCGACTGGAAGGCCCGGCAGGGATACCTGGACGGGATGCTGGAGCCCGTCTTCCCGGTGGTCCCCGGCTGGGACGTATCGGGGGTCGTCGTCCAGCTCGGCGTGTCCGTCCCGGAGTACGCGGTCGGCGACGAGGTCATCGGCTACGTCCGCGAGGACTTCCTCTCCCGCGGCACCTTCGCCGAGTACGTCGCCGCGCCCGTGCGCACCCTTGCCCGCAAGCCGCGCAACCTCACCTGGGAACAGGCCGCGGGCCTGCCCCTCGCCGGGCTCACGGCCTATCAGGTGCTGACGGGGGCTCTTCAGGTGAGGCGCGGCGAGACCGTGCTCGTCCACGCGGCCGCGGGCGGCGTCGGTTCGATCGCCGTGCAGCTCGCGCGTCACCTGGGCGCCCGGGTGATCGGCACGGCGAGCGAGGCCAACCACGACTTCGTGCGCTCGCTGGGCGGCGAACCGGTGACCTACGGCGAGGGCCTGGCGGAACGGGTGCGCGGGCTGGCCCCCGAGGGCGTGGACGCGGCCTTCGACACGGTCGGCGGCGAGACGCTGAGGGTCTCCGCCAACCTGCTGGTCCCGGAAGGGCGCCTGGCCTCGATCGCCGACGGGGACGTCGTCGGCTACGGCGGCCGCTACTGCTGGGTCCGCCCCGACGCGGAGGACCTCACCCGCCTGGCGGAACTCGCCGAACAGGGCGTCGTCTCCGTGCACGTCTCCCGGACGTTCCCGCTCGAGCAGACCGCTGAGGCCCACCGCCTGAGCGAGGAGGGCCGCACCCGCGGCAAGATCGTCGTCACCGTGGACTGGGCGGAGGAGCAGGAGCAGGAGGAGGAAGCGGCGACGGAGGCCGAGGACGGCGCGTAGCGGCCGGGCCGGACGAAGGCGCCGGGCCGGGCGAAGCCCGAGCGGGAGCGCACGCGCGGAGCGCGCCGGACGGGCGGATCAGACCACGAGGACCACGGCGCACACCGCCGTCGCCGCCGCGCACGCGACGGCCGCCGCAGCGTGACGGGCGGTGAGGGCCGCCGGGCTCGACGAGACGGCCAAGGCGTGGATGCGCCGATGGGCGAGCAGCAGAAATGCCAGCCACAGGGCGCCGCACAGCGCGCCCGCCACGATCCGGGACGCCGACGGACCGCCGTGCAGCGCGGCCTTCACGGCCAGCACGGCCGAGACGGTGCTCGCCAGCGTCGTCCGCCGCCAGGCCAGCCGGGTCCGCTCGGGCTGGAGACCGGGGTCGCGCTCCTGCTCCGGCCCTGCGCTCACCCCTCCCACCCCACCAGCACCACCAGCACCATCGCCACGGCCACCACCGCGACCAGCACGCCCAGCAGCGCCGGAAAACGGGAGGACGGCAGGTCCTCGCCCCGGCGCATCGCCCGCTCGCAGCGCACCCAGTGGTTCACCGCGCGCAGCGAGCACAGCACGCCCGCCGCGAGCAGCGCGAGCGCCAGCCCCACCCGCCAGCCCCAGCGCAGGTCCGGCAGGAACTGGTCCACCGCGAAGCCGCCGCCGATCAACGCGAGCGCGGTGCGCAGCCAGGCCAGGAACGTGCGCTCGTTCGCCAGCGAGAACCGGTAGTCGGGCGTGCTGCCCTCCTGCCTGACCTGCTCCGGGGCGAACCACAACCGGACGTTCCGTACGAACTCGATCACCCGCAGGACCCTACCCGTCGCCTCGGCGGGGCCGCGTCGGCGCGGTTCAGGCCGTCGCTCGGTGCGCCCTGAGCCGTTCGTACGCCGCCAGCCCGTCCGGCACCCACTGCCAGAGCGGCAGACGCCGTTCGACCTCCTCCTCGGGCAGGAAGTCGTGCCACGCCACCTCCTCCACCTGCGGGGACACCGGCAGCTCGCACCGGACCTCGTACACCGCCGACCACCAGCTGCCTGCCACGCCGTCCTCGTAGAGGAACGTGAACAGGTACTCCGGCCGGGGCAGCCCGCTCACCCCGAGCTCCTCCTGCGCCTCGCGCAGCGCGGCCTCGTCGTAGGCCTCGCCCGCGCCGACCACCCCGCCGACGAACATGTCGTACAGGGAGGGGAACACCAGTTTGTCCGCCGTCCTGCGATGGACGAAGATCCGCCCCTCGGCGTCCCTGACCTGGATGAACACGCAGCGGTGACGCAGGCCTTCGGCGTACACCTGCCCGCGCGGACGTCGGCCGATGACCCGGTCGTTCTCGTCGACCACGTCGAGGATCTCGTCAGCAGCGCTCATCGCCCCATCAAAGCAGCTGTCCGGGAGGGGGCGCCTACTGCGGCTGGAGCTTCGGCACCCGCTCCTGAGGGGCCCCGCCCCGGGGCATCGCGGGGTGCAGCCCGAGCAGCACGATGCCCGCGACGATCGCCGCGAGTCCCGCCGCCTCCCAGGCCAGCGCGCCGGTGTCGGTGTGCAGCCGGTCGCCGAGGAAGCCGACGCCGCAAAGGATCCCGGCGAGAGGCTGGGCCGCCGTCAGCGCGGGCAGCGACATCCGCAGCGGCGCCGTCTCGAAGGCGCTCTGCACCAGCACCAGGCCGGTCACGCCGAGCGCGAGCACCGCGTACGGCTCCCAGCCGGTCATCAGCTCGCCGAGGCCGCCGGCCGAGAAGCGCTGTCCGCTGACCCGGGTCAGCGCGTCCTGCACGCCGTACAGCAGACCGGCGGCCAGGGCCAGCAGCACGGGGCCCGCGCTCAGCCGGGAGCGCTTGGCGTACGTCGTGAGCAGCAGTGCCAGTCCGATCATCGTGCCGATGATCGTCCAGTGCCGCAGGGGATCGGTGACCGCGCTGCCGCCGCGCGGCTGGCCCGCCACGATGAAGGCGGTCACCCCGCCCGCGAGCAGGACGAGCCCCGCCCAGCCCTGACGGCCCAGCGACTGTTTCGTCTGATGCCGGGAGAGCGCGAGCGCGAACAGCAGATTGGTCGCGAGCAGCGGCTCCACCAGGGAGATCTCGCCCTGGCCGAGCGCGATCGCGCCCAGGGCCATCCCGGCCACCATGAGGCCGAGGCCGCCCAGCCAGCGCGGCACCTTCATCAGGTCGAGCAGCAGCCGCGGCGAGAGGAAGTCGCCGAGCGGCGCCCGCTGGGCCGCGTTCTGCTGGAGCACGAATCCGAAGCCCAGACAGCAGGCGGCGCTCACGGCGAGAACCAGAACCAGAACCGACACGCTGCGTACCTCGATCATCCGGTCGGGCCACGGACGGGGTGCGTAGTGGCCGACTGTAGCGTCCCAGCGCCCTCGGCACCCGGGATGTGCCCGAAGGGTCCGCTGCGGACCCGCCCGGGGCGACGGTCTCGGGAGTACCCCGAACCGGGCTGCTGACTCGGCCGCGTGGCCCGCGACCGGAGCCGGAGGCGCGGGGCGCCCCTACGGCCATGGTGTGGGCTCGGGCCGGGCCGCGCCATGGCGCACGCCACACCCGCCGCGCGGTCCGCCGGTCGCGGACGCTCCCACCAGGGGCGGCCCGCCGCAGACCGCCCCGCGCCGTCTTGTGACCGCCGCAGACCGTCACGCGGCTCTGTGACCCGCCGAATCACCGGGACGGGCCCCGGGAGCCGAGGGGATCCGCTGGGATCCGCCGCGATCCTCGCCCGCGCGGTCCGAAAAGGTAAGAAGTGATGACGGAAGTCTGACGGCTGCCGGGGAAACCTGGTCCCGCCCGCCCGCGGGTGTTCGAATGGACGGGTGAATCCCGAACCGTCCGAGGAACGCGGCGCCCCCGTCGGCCGCCGGGTGTTCCTCGGCACCCTCGCCCTCGGCGCCCTGGGGGTCGTCGCCGCGCCCCCGCTCCAGCGCGGTCTCGAGGCCTTCCTCGGCAGCGCCGCGGACAAGGACCCCACGGGCCTGACCGGGCTGCTCCCCAACGGAGGCGGCTTCCGCTACTACTCGGTGACCTCGTCCGTCCCGCACAGGAACGCCTCGAACTACCGGCTCACCGTGGACGGCCTGGTCGACCGCCCGGGCGGCTACACCCTGGACCAGCTGAAGGCGCTGCCGCAGACCCGGATGGTCAAGGACGTGCAGTGCGTCACGGGCTGGCGGGTCCCCGGCACCGCGTTCGAGGGCGTGCGGCTCTCCACGCTCCTCGACGCGGCCGGTGTGCGGGCGACGGCCGGCGCGGTCCGTTTCACCTGTTTCGACGGCGCGTACAGCGAGAGCCTCACCCTGGAGCAGGCCCGACGCCCCGACGTCCTGGTCGCCCTGCGCATGCAGGACAAGGACCTCGGCCATGACCACGGCGGCCCGGTCCGTCTCTACGTGGCGCCGATGTACTTCTACAAGTCGGCCAAGTGGCTCTCCGGCATCACCGTCACCGAGAAGGTGGAGCCCGGTTACTGGGAGGACCGCGGCTACGACGTCGACGCCTGGGTCGGCCGTTCGAACGGACGTGACGATGAGCCTACGAGCTGAGGCGCCGCCGGCCGCCCCCCAGGTGCGCCGCTTCAGCCGCGCGGAGCGCTGGGTGCATCGCACCACGGCCCTGCTGATGGGCGTGTGCGTGGTGACGGCCGCCTGCCTGTACATCCCCGAGCTCGCCCAGCTCGTGGGCCGCCGCGAACTGGTCGTACGGGTCCACGAGTGGGCGGGCGCGGCCCTGCCCGTCCCCGTCCTCGCGGGTCTCGCCTCCCGAGCGTTCCGCGCCGACCTGCGCCGCCTGAACCGCTTCGGCCCGTACGACCGCCGCTGGCTGCGGGCCGTCCTGCGCCGGGACAAACGGCGGGAGTCGCGTCCGGCGGCCAAGTTCAACGCCGGTCAGAAGATCTACGCGGCCTGGATCGCCGGGGCCACCCTGGTCATGCTCGGCACCGGACTCCTCATGTGGTTCACCCACCTCACGCCGATCATGTGGCGCACCAGCGCGACCTTCGTCCACGACTGGCTGGCCCTGACCGTCGGCATCGTCCTGGCCGGTCACATCGGCATGGCGCTCGGCGACCCGGAGGCCCGGCGCGGCATGCGCACGGGCCGGGTGAGCCGTGAGTGGGCCGAGCGCGAGCACCGCCACTGGCGGCCGTGACCGGCCCAGCCACGACCACCACACCCCGCTCCACCCCACGGCAGATCCCCCGGACCACACACCCACCGGCCGCCTCGCCCCCGGACGCCAGGCCCGTCCCCAGAGGCGAGCCCCGCCGCCCCGAGGCCGCCGGTCAGTCGCCGAAGGAGAGGAGCACCTTGCAGGAGCGGCTGCGGTCCGCCGCCAGCGCGAAGGCCGACTCCGCCTCCCGCACCGGCACGACCGCGCTGACCAGGGCGTCGAACGCGGGCTCGGCGGCCAGCAGCCGCAGCGCGTCGTCGAACTCGGTGTCGAAACGGAACGCTCCCCGCAGCTCGATCTCCCGGCTGACCAGCAGGTTCCCCGGAAACGGGCTCTGCCCCGGCGGCAGCATGCCGAGCTGCACGACGACCCCGCCGCGGCGCACCAGCCGCAGACAGGTCTCCAGTCCGGCGGCCGTCCCGGACGCCTCCACCGCCACGTCCACCGCGACGTCCACCCCCACGGCCGCCGCCGTGTCCGTCTCCGGCGGCCACCCGGGATCGGCCGGATCGTCGGCCCGGACGACGACGTCGGCGCCCGCGGCGCGCGCGTACCCGAGCGCGGCGGGCAGCAGATCGGTCACGGTGACGTGGGCCGCGCCCGCCGCCTTCGCCGCCGCGACCACCAGGGCGCCGATGGGCCCGGCCCCGGTCACCAGCACCCGACGTCCGGACACCGCACCGGCCCGGCGGACCGCGTGCAGCGCCACCGACAACGGCTCGGCGAGCACGGCCCGACGCGGCGGCAGCCCTTGCGGAAGCGGCCGCACCTGGCCGGCGGGGACGGCGATCTCGGCCGCGAAGCCGCCCTGGACGTGCGGCGTCCGGGCCGCGCTGCCGAGGTAGCGGGTGTCCCGGCACACCTGCCGCCGCCCGTGCGCGCACTCGGGGCAGACCCCGCACGGCGTGGCCGGGTGCACGGCGACCGCGGCCCCGGCGAGCGGCCCGCTCGACGCGACGCCGACGACTTCGTGCCCCAGCACCATCGGCTCCCGCAGCCGGAAGTCACCCACCCCGCCGTGCCGCCAGTAGTGCAGGTCGGAGCCGCAGATCCCGCCGTGGGAGACGGCGACCAGCACCTCGCCGGGCCCCGGCGAGGGCGCCGTCAGCTCGTCGACGCGCAGGTCGCCTTGACCGTGGATCACACATGCCAGCATCCGTCGTCACGCCCTGTCACAGCACGCTCGTCATACCGCCGTCGACGTACAGCACCTGCCCGCCGACGAAGTCCGCCGCGGGGGAGGCGAGGAACAGCACCCCGCCCACCAGGTCCTCGGTGCGGCCCCACCGTCCGGCCGGGGTGCGCCGGCGCACCCACGCGCTGAACTCCTCGTCCTCCACCAGGGGCCTGGTCAGCTCGGTCTCGATATAGCCCGGGCCGAGGCCGTTGACCTGCACGCCGCGCGGGCCCCAGTCGGCGCACATGCCCTTGGTGAGCATCTTCAGCGCGCCCTTGGCGGCCGCGTAGGGCGCGATGCCGGGACGGACCACCTCGCTCTGCAGGGAGCAGATGTTGATGATCTTGCCGTGGCCGCGTCGGGTCATTCCCCGGGCCGCCTCCCTGCCCACGAGGAACGCGCTGGTGACATTCGCGTCCAGCACCCGGTGCCAGTCGGAGTCGGCGAACTCCAGGAGCGGGGCGCGCAGTTGCATGCCCGCGTTGTTGACGAGGACGTCCAGCGGACCGACCCGGTCCTCGACGTCGGCGATCCCGACCCGTACCGAAGGCCCGTCGGTGACGTCGAACGCGGCGGTGTGCACCGCGCCCGGGAGTCCGGCGGCGGCCCGTTCGAGGCGTTTCTCGTCACGTCCGTTGAGGACGACCGTGCAGCCGGCCTCGGCCAGACCCCTGGCCAGGGCCAGGCCGATGCCCCGGCTGGAGCCGGTGACCAGGGCCGTCCGGCCGCTGATGTCGAAGAGGGGATGGCTCACCACGGCTAGATCACCAGCGAGAGGAGCATGACGAGCCCGCCCGCGACCACCGAGATGATCGTCTCCATGACCGACCAGGTCTTCACGTTCTGGCCGACCGTCAGCCCGAAGTACTCCTTCACCAGCCAGAACCCGGCGTCGTTGACATGGCTGAAGAAGAGCGAGCCCGCGCCGATGACCAGCACCAGCAGGGCGGTGTGCGTCGTCGACATGTCGGCCGCGAGCGGTGCGACCAGGCCCGCCGCCGAGATCGTCGCCACGGTCGCCGAACCGGTCGCCAGCCGGATCGCCACGGCGATCAGCCAGGCCAGCAGCAGGGCGGGGACGGACCAGTCCTCGGAGATCTCCAGCACCATCCGGCCCACGCCGCAGTCGATCAGCGTCTGCTTGAATCCGCCGCCCGCCCCGACGATCAGCAGGATGCCCGCGATGGGCGCGAGGCCCTTCTCGACCAGCCCGGAGATCCGGTCCTTGGCGAACCCGGCGGGCCTCAGCAGGGTGAAGATGCCGACGAGCACGGCCGTGAGCAGCGCGATCAGCGGCGATCCGACGACGTCGAAGACGCGTTGCACGGTGTGCTCGGGGTCGTCCACCACGATGTCGACCAGCGCCTTGGACAGCATGAGCACGACGGGCAGCAGGATGGTGGCGAGGGTGGCGCCGAACCCGGGCCGCTTCTCCAGGTCCTCGGAGGGCCGCTGCGGAATCATGCGCTCGGGGGCGGGGACGTCCACCCAGCGTGCGGCGACCCGCGAGAACAGCGGCCCGGCGACGACGACCGTCGGTATCGCCACCAGCACGCCGAGCGCCAGCGTCACGCCGAGGTTGGCGCCGACCGCGTCGATCGCGACCAGCGGACCGGGGTGCGGCGGGACGAGCCCGTGCATCACCGACAGACCGGCCAGCGCCGGGATGCCGATCCGCATGAGCGAGTAGTTGCCGCGCTTGGCGACCATCAGCACCACCGGGATCAGCAGCACCACGCCGACCTCGAAGAACAGCGGCAGACCGATCACCGAGGCGATCAGCACCATCGCCCAGGGCATGGAACGACCGCCCGCCCTGGCGAGGATCGTGTCCACGATCTGGTCGGCGCCGCCGGAGTCGGCGAGCATCTTGCCGAGGATCGCGCCCAGCGCGATCAGCACGCCCACCCCGGCGACGGTGGCGCCGAGACCCGTGGTGAACGAGGCGATGGTCTTGTCGAGCGGCGCCCCGGCGAACGCGCCGAGCGCGAGCGAGCCGATGGTCAGCGCCAGGAAGGCGTGGAGCTTGAACACGGTGATGAGCAGGACGATCACGGCGATGCCCGCCAGTACGGCGGTGCCCAGCTGTGCGTGGCCGGCCGAGGTGATCGGCTCGACGGCGTCCGCTGCCAGCGTCTCGACACTGAGTCTGGTCACGGGGGATTCCCTTGTCAGGTAGGGGAGGAGGGGTGGGGAGAGCGCGACTACGGGGGTACGGCTGACGCCGGAGCGGAGCTCCGGTGGAAGGCGGCGAGCACCGGCCGACGACGGCCGGCCGAGGAGACCGCCCGTCCGCCCGGCGGGACGGTCCGGTGGGGGTGGGCCGGACGGCGGGCTCAGTCGGCGGGCTCAGTCGGCGGGGTCGGCAAGCGCGGTCAGCGCCGTCACCGCCCGTCCGGCGATGCTCTCCGGGGCGCCGACGACGTCCACGACGACTCCCGCCTCGTCCGCGTCGAGGGGCTGGAGCGTGGCGAACTGGGAGTCCAGCAGCGCCGTCGGCATGAAGTGACCGCGCCGCTGCGCCATACGGTCCTCGATCAGCGACCGGTCGCCCGCCAGATGGACGAAGACGACGGCAGGGGCGGAGGCCCTGAGCCGGTCGCGGTACGACCGCTTGAGCGCCGAGCAGCTGACCACTCCGCCGAGCCCTGCCCGCTCGTTCGCCCAGGCCCCGATGGCGTCGAGCCACGGCCACCGGTCGTCGTCGTCCAGCGGGGTGCCCGCCGACATCTTGGCGATGTTGGCCGGCGGGTGGAAGTCGTCGCCCTCGGCGTACGGGACGCCCATTCGGGCGGCGAGCAGGGGACCGATGGTGGTCTTGCCCGTGCCGGCGACGCCCATCACCACGACGACGTGCGGGGTACGCATCTCTGCCTCGCTGTCTTCCTCGACATCCGGCGCCGGTGGACGCCGCCGACGACACTGAATCCGATTAGGTAGGACTATTGCAAGACTCTGTATCGAATAAGTCTGACTTTTTGGCTCGGTGATCCACCCCGTACGCTGAGTGCATGACCACTCCGGACCGGGGGCTGCACGGCCGCGTACTGGACGCCCTGGGGCCCGCGATCACGGCGGGCGAGTACCCCCCCGGCAGCGTCCTGCGCACCGACGAGCTCGCCCAGCACTTCGACGTCTCCCGGTCGGTGATGCGCGAGGCGGTCCGCGTCCTGGAGTCCATGGACCTGGTCGAGTCCCGCCGCCGCGTCGGCGTGACGGTCCGCCCCAGGTCCGCGTGGAACGTCTACGACCCGCAGGTCATCCGCTGGCGGCTGGCCGGCGCCGACCGCCCGCACCAGCTGCGCTCGCTGACCGTGCTGCGCTCGGCGATCGAGCCGGTCGCGGCGGGTCTGGCCGCGCGCCACGCCACGGCGGAGCAGTGCGCCGAGCTCACCGAGTGCGCGCTCGGCATGGTGGCCCACTCACGCGGCCACCGGCTCGAGGGCTATCTGGTCCACGACATGGCCTTTCACCGGGTGATCCTCGCCGCGTCCGGCAACGAGATGTTCGCCCGCCTCGGCGACGTCGTCGCGGAGGTCCTGGCCGGCCGCACCCATCACGAGGTCATGTTCGAGGACCCCGACCCTGCCGCCGTCACCCTGCACGTCCAGGTCGCGGAGGCGGTCCGGGCCGGGGACGCGGCCCGCGCGGAACAGCTCACCCGCGAGATCACCGTCGGCGCCCTGCACGAACTGGACATCCTGGCCCCCTGAGGCGGCCGGCGCACGACGTCACTGCGGGAAGTCCCCGTCCACGTACGCCCAGTCCCCGTCCACCCGCTCGAAGCGGCTGCGCTCGTGCAGCGAGCCGCCCCGGTAGGACGCGCGGAACTCCACCGTCCCCGTCGGGTGGAACGCGCTCCCGTCGGACACGGCGAGCACCTCCAGGCCCGTCCACCGCGTCTTGGGATCGAGCTCCAGCCGCTCCGGACGCGTCCGCGGATGCCAGGTCCGCAGCAGATAACCCGCCTCGCCCACCACGAACGCGCTGTAGCGCGACCGCATCAGCGCCTCGGCGGTCGGCGCGGTCCCGGCGCCCGCGTGATAGCGGCCGCAGCACGCCTCGTACGGTGCGGACAGACTGCACGGGCAGACGGCGGGAACGGCGGGGACGGCGGCGGAAGCGCGCTGTCGCGGGCGCGCGGAACGTCGAGCCATACGCCCATTGTGCCCGCCCGCCCGACGCAACCCCCCGCCCGCCCCCGCCCTCCCGAGGACGCGGACTCGTCACCGGGCCGGCGCGGCGGTCAGGCCGACGCCGCTCCGCGCTGCGCCGACGGCGTCGGCAACGGCGGCAGCGCCGTCCCGTACACCCAGGCCGCGAACAGCTCGTCCAGCGGTTCGGACGCGAACCGGGCGGCGTGCGCGACGAACGTCGCCGTGGTCACCGACCCGCCCCGGTGCACCCCGAGCCAGGCGCGCACCATGTGGAAGAACGCCTCGTCGCCCAGCGCACAGCGCACGGCGTGCACGGCGAGACCGCCGCGCTCGTAGAGCCGGTCGTCGAACATCGACTTGCGCCCCGGGTCGGCCAGCCGCAGATCCTGCGGCTGCGTCGCCAGCAACCGGTGCGCGACGGCGGCGAGTTGCTGCGCGCTGCGGCCGCCCGACCGCTCCGACCACAGCCACTCCGCGTACTTCGCGAACCCCTCGTTCAGCCAGATGTGCCGCCAGTCGGCGATCGACACGCTGTTGCCGAACCACTGGTGCGCCAGCTCGTGCGCCACCAGCCGCTCCGAACCCCGCGCCCCGTCCACGTGGTTGGCGCCGAACAGCGACAACCCCTGCGCCTCCACGGGGACGTCGAGCTCCTCCTCCGTCACGACCACCGCGTACTCGTCGAACGGGTAGGGGCCGAAGAGCTGTTGGAAGAGATGCATCATGCCGGGCTGGCGTGCGAAGTCCCGCGAGAACTCCGGCAGCAGCCGCGCCGGGATGTGCCCGTGCTGGGGGACGCCGCCGAGCCCCGGGTCGCCCAGCAGGACCGTCTGGTACTTGCCGACGGACAGCCCGATCAGATAGCTCGACGTCGGCGCCGACTGCTCGTACACCCACGTCGTCGTCGACGCCTTCGTGGTCCGCGTCAGCAGCCGCCCGCCCGCCACCACCGAGTACGCCGACGGCGTCGTGACCGATATCAGGTACGACGCCTTGTCCGCCGGACGGTCGTTGCACGGGTACCAGGACGGCGCCCCGACCGGCTGGCTCGCCACCAGCGCCCCGTCGTCCAGCTCCTCCCAGCCGAGACCGCCCCAGGGACTGGGCACCGGCTTCGGATTGCCCGACCAGTGCACCTCCACCGTGAAGGCGGCCCCGGCGCGCACCGGCTTGGCCGGCCGGACCCGCAGCCGGCCGCCCCGGTGCGTGTAGTGCGCCGGACGACCGTCCACCCGGACCCGGCCGATCTTGAAATCGGCCAGATTCAGCTGGAACTCGGCCAGCGCCGACCGTCCCGCGATCGCGTTGATCCGGGCCGCGCCCGCCAGCCGGTTCGGGCCCGGCCGGTAGTCCAGCGTGAGCTCGTAGCGGTGCACCCGGTACCGGGAGTCACCGTTGGCCGGGAAATACGGGTCCGGCCCGACCGACTGCTGAACTGCCACTTCCCCGTCCGCTCCCTGCCCTGTGCTCGAACCGCCCGCCGCGGGTGCGTCGCCGCGCTCCGGCCCCGAGTAGCCCGTCCTCAGGGACGCCATGCCTCGATCGGGTTGCCGAGCCAGCGGGTGTCGTCCGGGACGGACTCCGCGGCCATGACGAGCGACGCGGGACCCAGGGTCGTCCGGGCCCCGATCGTGCTGCCGGGCAGCACGATCCCGCCAGGGCCCAGCGTGGCGCCCTCACGGAGGACCACAGTATCCGTCCGCAAGATCCGGTCGTGGAAGAGGTGAGTCTGCAGGACGCACCCGCGGTTGACCGTCACGGCGTCCTCCAGCGTGACCAGATCCGACTCCGGCAGCCAGTAGCTCTCCACCCACGCGCCCGCCCCGATGCGCGCGCCCAGCCCGCGCAGCCACGCCGTCATCACCGGCGTCCCCGGCACCGCCCCGGCCAGCCACGGCACCGCCACCACCTCGACGAACGTGTCCGCCAGCTCGTTGCGCCACACGAACCCGCTCCACAGCGGGTGCTCGCCGCTGCGGTGCCGGCCGACCAGCAGCCACTTGGCGACCACCGAGACGAGGGCCGCCGCGGCCCCCGCCCCGAGCAGCACGAGCCCCGACAGCAGCGGCGCCCAGACGCCGAGCGCGCACAGCGCCGCCACCGTCAGGACGGCCAGCCCGGCCGAGCAGAACACCGGCACGATCCTGCACAGCTCCACCAGCGCACGCGCCCACAGCAGCCGCGCAGGCGGCTCGTACGTCCGGCTCTGGTCGCTGTCCGTGGTGTTCCGCGGCAGCTTCACCGGCGGCAGCCCCAGATACGAGCTGCCCTTCTTCGCCTTCTTCGGCGTCGCCGACAGCACGCCCACCAGACCGCCGTCCGGCACGCTCCGCCCCGGCGCGGTCATCCCCGAGTTGCCGAGGAACGCCCGCCGCCCGATCTCCGCGCGCCCGATCCGCATCCAGCCGCCGCCGAGCTCGTACGGCGCGGTCAGCGTGTCGTCGGCGAGGAACGCGCCCTCGCCGACCGTGGTCAGACTGGGCAGCGCGAGCACGGTGGAGACCTCGGCGCCCTTGCCGATCCGCATCCCGAGCAGCCGCAGCCACACCGGCGTGACCAGCCCGGCGTACAGCGGGAACAGGGTCTCCCGCGAGCGGTCCATGAGCTGCGTGACCGTCCAGGCCTGCCAGCCCGTCCGGCTGTGGGTGGGGTGCGTGCCCTCGCGCAGTCCCAGGCTCAGCAGCCGCACGGCCGCCAGCAGCAGCGTCGCGTACGCCGCACCGAAGGCGAGGGTCGCCGGGACCAGGGCGAGCGCCGCACCCCACAGCGCGGCGGAGAGTCCGTCGCCGGGCCGTACGAACAGGCCCGCCACCAGCAGCGCCGCGCTGCCGGCCAGCACCGGCAGCGCGGTCAGCGCGAACCCGGTCAGGCCGTACATGAAGCGCCAGTACGTGCCCCGCGCCGGCCGCTCCTTGGGCCAGTTGCGCTTGGCCTTGCCGAGCTTGGCCGCCGGAGCGCCCGCCCAGCGCTGACCGGTGGGAACCTGACCGGTGACCGCGGAACCCGGCGCCACCTCGGCCCGCTTGCCCACCCGGGCTCCCGGGAACAGCATGCTGCGCGTGCCGACGACCGCGTGCGCGCCGACCTTGACCGGGCCGATCTCGAGCCGGTCCCCGTCCAGCCAGTGGCCCGACAGGTCCACCTCGGACTCGACGGCCGCGCCCCGGCCCAGCTTGAGCATGCCGGTGACCGGAGGCAGCGAGTGCAGATCCACGTCCGGCCCGACCTTGGCGCCCAGCGCCCGCGCGTACCGCTCCAGCCAGGACCCGGTCAGCGAGGTCGCCCCGCTGAACTCGGCCAGCCGCTCCGCCGCCCACAGCCGCAGATGGACGCCGCCGCCGCGCGCGTACCGCCCGGGCCGCACCCCGCGCAGCAGCAGCCGCGCACCGCCGGCCGCGATCGCGAGCCGCCCGGGCGGGCTGAACAGCAGCAGAGCGCCGCTCACGACCAGCCACCAGGGGGCCGTCGGCAGCCAGGAGTACATCGGCAGCAGATTGCCCACCAGGGCCAGCGGCACCGTCCAGCGCAGCCCGAGCAGCGTGAACAGCGGGACGAGGAGCAGCAGCTGGATCGCCTTGGCGCGCACCGGCACCGGCGCGACGACACGGGCGGCCCCGTCGTCCTGCGCGGACTCCTCCAGGTAGCGGGCCAGCTTGCGCAGCGTCGGCTGCTGGTAGACGTCCAGGACGGCCGCGCTCGGATACCGGGTGCGCAGCCTCGTGGTGAGCTGAGCGGCGGCCAGGCTGCTGCCGCCGATCGCGAAGAAGTCGTCGCGGGCGTCGGAGACGGGGATGCCGAGCACCTCCGTCCACTGCTCGGCGAGCCAGGCCTCGGTGCCGTACAGCTGCTCGGCCCTGCCACCGGTCTCCAGCCCCTCCAGGGGCCAGGGCAGCGCGTTGCGGTCCACCTTCCCGGACGTCCGGGTCGGCAGGTCGTCGACCGGCGCGAGCAGCGGCACCAGGGCCGCGGGCAGCTCGGCGCGCAGCCGTCGCACGGCCGCCGCCTGGTCCCAGCCCTCCTGGACGACGACGTACCCCACGAGGAGCTGGTTGCCGCTGCGGGCGCTGCGCACGGCCGCCGCGGCCCCCGCGACGCCCGGCAGCGCCTGCAGCGCCGCGTCCACCTCGCCGAGCTCGATGCGCCGCCCGCCGAGTTTGATCTGCTCGTCGGCCCGACCGAGGAAGACGAGCCCGTCGGCGTCGGCGCGCACCAGGTCACCGCTGCGGTACGCCCGGTCCCAGCCCAGCGACGTCAGCGGCGCGTACTTCTCCGCGTCCTTCTGGGCGTCGAGGTACCGGGCGAGCCCGACCCCGCCGATCACCAGCTGTCCGCTGCCGCCCATCGGCACCGGTTCCCCCGTCTCGTCCACGACGGCGAGCTCCCAGCCCCGCAGCGGCAGTCCGATGCGGACCGGCTCCTCGCCGGACATCAGCGACGCGCAGGCCACCACGGTCGCCTCGGTCGGCCCGTAGGTGTTCCACACCTCCCGGCCCTCGGTCACCAGCCGCTGCACGAGCTCCGGCGGGCAGGCCTCGCCGCCGAAGATCAGCAGCCGTACGTCGTTGAGGGTCTCGGGCTCCCACAGCGCGGCCAGCGTCGGCACGGTGGAGACGACCGTGATCTCCTGCTCGACCAGCCAGGGCCCGAGGTCGGCGCCGCTGCGCACCTGGGAGCGCGGCACCGGGACCAGACAGGCCCCGTACCGCCAGGCCAGCCACATCTCCTCGCAGGAGGCGTCGAAGGCCACCGACAGCCCGGCCATCACCCGGTCGCCGGGTCCGATCGGCTCCTCGGTGAGGAACAGCGCGGCCTCGGCGTCCACGAACGCGGCGGCGCTGCGGTGGCTGACGGCGACGCCCTTGGGCTTCCCGGTCGAGCCGGAGGTGAAGATGATCCAGGCGTCGTGCCCGGCGCCGGGGCGGGCGGCGGCCGCGCCCGACACGCCGTGCACGGCGATCGCGTGCCCGGCGCCGACCACCGCACGCACGTCCGCCTCCCCGAAGACCAGCTCGGCCCGCTCGTCGGGGTCCTCGGCGTCCACCGGCACGTAGGCCGCGCCGACGGCGAGGACGGCCAGGATCGCCACGTACAGGTCGTTGGTGCCGGAGGGCACGCGCACGCCCACCCGGTCGCCGAGCCCGACCCCGGCCGCGGCGAGCCGGCGGCGGAGCCGGTCCACCTCGACGGCGAGGGCGCGGTAGGTCAGGGGAGTGCTGCCGTCGTCCAGGGCGAGTTCGTCGGGGAACGACCGCACGGACGCGTCGAAGACGTCGACGAGGGTGCGCGGGGATGCGGCGGGACCGCCGGAGAAGCGGGCGGTGTCACCGAGTCGAGCGTGGATTTCTTCGTCGAGCAGGCCGAGAGCGCTGCTCTCGTGAATGGCTGCCATCGGTCCTCGCGTCTCGAACCCGGAAGCCTCCGGGGCGCCGGCGGGCCCGCAGGTCTGCCTGGGGTTGTCCGGTCCAGCTCCGTAACAAGCCGGAAATTTTAGTACGAAGCTAGGCTCGTCGGCTCGCGGCGGCCACTCGGGGAGACCGTCCGGGGTACCGGGGAAGATCGTTCGCAGGCTTGTGACCTGCACGTTCGGAAGGCCGGAGAGATTTGCCCCACATCGGCCGGGAACAGGCTCGCGAAGCGGCCGAGGCGGGCGCCGGACGAGCACCGGAAGGGGCGCCGGGAGACGCCGGGAAAGGGTGCGGAACGCGAAGAGGGCGGCCCGGCCATCGGCCGGAACCACCCTCTTCGCTGCTGTGTCCGAGGGGGGACTTGAACCCCCACGCCCGATAAAGGGCACTAGCACCTCAAGCTAGCGCGTCTGCCATTCCGCCACCCGGACAAG